>JANPAM010000303.1:0-3861 GCA_031429915.1 Sphingomonadales bacterium
AGCAAAACGACTGCGCCGATGAATGATGCAATCAGCGAACGAATGTCAAATGCGCCGCTGGTGATCGGTGCGCCGCCCATGAGTGGCGTAATCAGGAAACCGGCTAAAACTGCGCCGACCAAACCTACAACGACATTAAGAACGATGCCCTGCTGACCATCGGTACGCATGAGCATACTTGCCAACCAGCCAATGATGCCGCCGACGATAAGCATGATGATGATATTCATTACGATTCTCCCATATTGGTGAAAGGTAGAACATTCCTGCCGCGTTTTCGTTCCGTTTGCGCTTTAGGCCGCCGCCAACGTTTTTAAGTTCGTATTCGCAAAGTCCCAGTTTATCAGGTGCGCCAGCCAGGTTTTCACGAAGTCGGGCTTGCGATTTTGGTAATCCAGATAATAAGCGTGCTCCCAGATATCGCAGACGAGCAAAGCGGTTTTGCCTGAGGTCATTGGGAGATCGGCATTCGACGTCGTCATTATTTCAAGCTTGCCATCGGCTTCGACGAGCCAAACCCAACCGGATCCGAAATGCTGTTCAGCGGCTTTCACAAACGCCGCATTGAAACCATCGATACCGGCGAACCCGGCATCGATCATGTCGGAGATGTCGCCCTGTGGAGCGCCGCCGCCAGACGGGCTCATCGAAGACCAGAAGAACGTGTGGTTCCACGTCTGGGCGGCGTTGTTGAAAATTTTCTTGTCGTCGCTGTCGTCAGAATTGTGCGTTGCCTCGATAATTGCTTCCAGTTCCATGTCAGCCATTGCCGTGTCGGCAACCAGCTCGTTTAGCTTTTTGACGTAGCCCGCGTGATGCTTGCCATAGTGGAAATCCATTGTTTCAGCAGAAATGTGCGGAGCAAGTGCGTCTTTTTCATAAGGCAGTGGAGGGAGGGTAAACATTTTCGAATCCTTTTGGTTTGTGGAATGACAACTACCAGATTTGTGATTTGGTCCACGTTTCGCAAAAGTTGCAGCTAGGTTTTGACCGGTATTGATTGTAGTCGCAGTCCGTTGGGGAACATAAACCTGACGCGCGTGTTTTATCTCCCGCGCGTGCGCGCAAGAAAACTGCTGGGGTCGCAAAATCGCTCTGTCTAAAAAAATGAAAGTGACGGTGCGATTTCATATCGCTGCCGGTCTGTGCTTTTATGCACTGGCCGCCACACCCTCTCTCGCCCAGACCGCGCCTGCGCCGCAGGCCGAAGCGCCGATCATCACCGATGAAGAATTCGACGAATCAATCCCGCCGCTATCCGATGACATAAACGCGCCAATGGACAGCGTTGCGGATTGGCAGAAGCAACAAGCCGAGCGCGAAAAGGCGGCAAAGCAAACACAGGATGCCGGCGTAGCGGTTATTCCCGCGCTGCAGGACGGCGATGCAGTTGAAGCACTCGCCGACGCGCCGGTCACCGATCCCGAAATCGACGACCCGTTGCCGCCATTGCAAGGTTTTGACGTTGCACCGTTGAGCGAAGATCTGGCCGCGGATGATGACGATGACGCAGCGCGTATTCGCTATGCTTACCGCATCGAAGGCCTTGACGGCATTGTTGTAGAACCCGGTTTGTCGGATGAACTGACCACCAACAAAGCTAAAATCATATCTCGATTCGACGAATTGTCAGTGCTGGAGGACGGCGACGGTCGTGCTGGCAATGGCGCTGTGATCTCGGCTCGTCTGCGTGAGGATCAGCAGCTTTTGCTCGATATAATGTCGAGCCAGGGCTTTTTGGATGCGACGGTCGAAACCCGCATCGACCTGCCCGACAATGCCGAAACATCTGAGGTAACAGCGGTCCTCATCGCCAGTCCCGGCCCGCGCTATGTGCTGGGCGAAATCGCATTTACTGCTGGTTCGGTTGAACCGGTCGATTTGATTACACGCAATTTCGTACCAAAGCCCGGCGAGCCGATCATTGCCGACCGCATCTTGGCGGCGGAAGCGAATATAGCGCTGGCATTGCCGCAAGAGGGCTATCCGTTTGCCGAGGTCGGCGACCGCGACATCCTGCTCGACGGTGAGACGTTGAAGGGCGATTACACGCTTCCGATTGCGACCGGCAACCGGAGCAGCTTTGGCGATGTCGAGACCACTGGAACCCCGGCATTCGATGCCAAGCATATCGGCATATTGCGGCGGTTCAAGAAAGGCGAACTCTACGATAGCCGCAAACTGGATGACTTGCGCGAAGCACTGGTCGCCACCGGTCTGTTCGCAAGCGTCGCGGTAGAGCCAAAGGTCACCGGCCAGTTCGCGCCCGATGGAACTGAGTATGCCAATCTGCTTGTTACTCAAGAGGCCGGTCCCGCCCGAACCCTGGCTGCAAGTGCTGGTTATAGCACGGGTCAAGGCATTCGCGCCGAGGCCAGTTGGATCCACCGCAACCTGTTCCCACCCGAAGGTCAGTTGAGCGTTTCAGGCATACTAGGGACGCGCGAACAGGGCGCGAGCCTTATATTCCGCCGCGCCAACGCCGGAAAGCGCGACCGGACGGTCGAACTCTCGCTATCGGCGTTACACAGCGACTTTGCCGCTTATGAAGCCTTTACCAGCCGATTGGCCGGACGGATGTCCTACGATTCTACGCCAATCTGGCAAAAGCGTTTCACCTATGCTTTCGGCTTCGAACTGCTCGGTACAAACGAAGAGGATTTCGATTTCGTCAAAGGTGTGCGCGACCGCAATACTTTTGGCATTGCAGCCCTCCCAGCACAGGTCGGCTTCGATACTTCGGATGACTTGCTCGATCCGAAAAGCGGTTTCCGGATAAACCTCAAGCTGTCGCCTGAAGCATCGCTTGGCAGCGGTAAGCAGATATATGCACGCGGAATGATCGAGGGGACCGGCTACTACGGGATCGGCGACGCGTTGGTGCTTGCTGGGCGCGTTCGAGTTGGAGCGATCAGCGGCATCGAACGAAGCGATCTCGCACCATCGCGTCGCTATTATGGTGGCGGCGGGGGTTCGGTTCGTGGCTTCGGTTATCAGGAGCTCGGGCCGAAAGACATCAACAACGATCCGATTGGCGGACGCAGCATAACCGAAGCGGCAATCGAGGGGCGCTACCGCTTTGGCAATTTCGGCGCGGTCGCCTTTGTCGATGCTGGTCAGGTGTATGAAAGCAGCATTCCCAAATTCGACAGTATGCGGTTCGGGGTCGGCGTCGGCGCACGTTATTATACAAATTTCGGTCCGCTAAGGTTTGACATTGCGACCCCGATTGGTCGCAAAAAGGGCGAATCTCTGGTTTCGGTTTATGTATCGATCGGTCAGGCATTTTGATGCCCTGGCGGAAGGTTCTGATTGGTATCGGCGCAGTCCTCGCGCTGCTGATCGTGATCGTCGTTGGCACGTATATTTGGCTCGACACGAACAGCGGGCGGCAATTTCTTAACAAGAACATCGCTTCGTTCGAGCTTGAGAACGGTATCAAAATTCGCGTCGCTCGGATCGAAGGTTCAATCTACGGCGATATGCGGCTGATCGATGTGACGATGGCTGACGCGAAAGGCGTTTTCGCTTCGGCACCGACGGTCAATATCGACTGGGACCCGTGGACGTTGGCGTATAACCATGTAAACATTACGTCGCTCGACATTCCTTCGGCCCGGATGACGCGACAACCGCTGCTGAAGATCGTGCCGCCAAGTGACGAACCGTTGTTGCCAGACATCGATATCGATATCAATAAGCTGTCGCTTAAGCGTTTGGTCATTGAGCCGGCGGTGACCGGTAAGCCGCATGTGATGGCGTTGGACGGCAAGATACATATTGCCGATCGCCGCGCACAGGTCACAGCGAACGCGCGCGCGATTGCAGGTCCGGGATTGTCGGGAGGGGACACGCTTGCGC
>JANPAM010000304.1:0-2168 GCA_031429915.1 Sphingomonadales bacterium
CAGATTGCTCTGGTCAGCAAAACCGCAAGTTGGCGGCGGATGGACAAATACGCGCGTGACATCAGCGAAGCCTTTTCGCGCTTCAAAGATGTTCGAGCGAGCGAAATCGTTGGCTTGCCGCAACCCGAAATTACCGTGGCAATCAATCCCGGCAGGCTTGCCGAACTGCGTTTGCCCGCAACCCAGATTGTCGACGCGTTGCGCGCAGGTGGTGCCGATGTAGCGGGCGGCGGCGTCACCAGCGGTGCGCGGCGTTACAGTGTCGAGGCAGGCGGAGCGTTCCGCGATCTCGAAACGATCCGCAACCTGCCACTGCGAAGCAATGACGGCAGCATCTTGCGATTGTCCGAAGTCGCCGATGTCGCATGGGGTGCCGAAGAAGCACGTTCGCGGTTGAGCCACAACGGCCAGCGCGCGATATTCATCACCGCCAACCAGAAAGCAGGCACCGACGCGACCCGGTTGCGGGACAAACTCATCGTCGAGCTCGAACGGCAGAAAGTATTCCTGCCCCCCGATATCGAGGCGGTCCTCCAGTTCGACCAAAGCCGCGATATTTCGAAGCGGTTGCGCGAATTGGCCCGTGACTTTGCGCTGGCGCTGTTTCTGGTCGCGTTCACGTTATTGCCTCTGGGATTCAGGGCAGCGGGTATTGTGATGGTTTCGATACCGTTGTCGCTGGCGTCGGGGCTGCTTGCCATCGACGTGGTCGGGTTCAACCTTAGCCAGCTCGTGGTCGCGGGGTTCATTCTTTCGCTGGGCTTGCTCGTCGACGATTCGATTGTTGTGGTCGAAAATATTTCGCGGCACCTTCGAATGGGCAAAAGCCGCGCTCAGGCCGCGATTGATGCAACAGGAGAAATCGGGCCGGCAGTCATCGGCTCGACCGGCGTTCTGGTGTTTGCATTTCTGCCGATGTTTTTTCTGCCGGGCGGCGCGGGGCAATTTGTTAAAAGCTTCATTGGCACGATTATAGCGACCGTTATGGCGTCGATGGTAATCTCGCTGACGATCATTCCGTTTCTTGCCAGCCGCATATTGAAACGTGACGAGGATCCGGAGGGCAATGCGCTTCTCAAATGGCTGATGCACAATATCGAACGGTTCTACAGCCCGTGGTTGCATCGGGCACTAGGTGCCCCGCGGCGAACGGTCTGGGGGGCGATGGCGATCACCATTGGCGCGTTCGCGCTCATTCCGGTATTAGGTTTCAGCCTTTTCCCCAACGCGGACACATCCTATTTTCGCGTGATCGTCGATGCCGAACAAGGCGCAAGTCTTGATGAGACCGGGCGGATCGTCGCCCAAGCATCGGCGATATTGGCGAAGGAACCGTCAATAAAGGTTCGCGCAGAAAATGTCGGGCGGCGCAATCCGGCGGTCTTCTACAACACACTCGATACAGCGGAATTTACGGGCGCTGGGGAGATTCTCGCAGTCATGGATCAGTGGGAGGGCGAAAGCAGTATGCGCATGGTCGAACGGCTGCGCGCCGAGTTTGACAAGATCCCGGGCGCGCGGATCAAACTCACTTTGTTCATGAACGGCGCGCCAATCAATGCGCCGGTCGAATTTCGCGCCGTTGGCCCTGATCTGGCCAAGCTGAAGCTGCTCGCGGCGAAGGTCGAGGTTGCGCTCCAGAAAATCCCCGGCGCGCGCGATATCGTCAATCCGGTGGCGACCGACCGGATCGAACTCGATATGCGGCTCGACGAGGGCAAGGCGGCGTTGCTCGATATCCCGGCAGGCGCACCGCGCCGTGCGATCCGGCTGGCGCTGAGCGGTGAGCGTGGCGGCACTTTCCGCGATGAAGAGGGTGATAGCTATTCGGTGACCGTCCGCCTGCCGCTTGACGGCTCACAGCCGGTGTCGGCACTCGACAAAATTTATGTGCCAAGCCGTTCCGGACAGGCGGTGTCACTCGGCGAAATCAGTAGCCCGACGCTGGTGTCGGTGCCACCGGTTATCCGCCGCCACGATCTGGAGCGCGTGGTCGAAATCACTGCTCAGGTGCAGCCGGGGGTACTGGCCGCCACCGTTACCGCGCAGGCAAAAGCGGAGATCGACAAAATCAAGCTTGAGCCAGGCTATTCGGTCAATGTCGGCGGCGAATCGGAGAAAATTGACGAAACCGTCTCAGGCTTTGGCCCGATCATCGTGATGGCGGT
>JANPAM010000305.1:0-1678 GCA_031429915.1 Sphingomonadales bacterium
GTCTTTGACAGCGCTTACCATTGCTATGCCTGCCGCCGCGCAGGTCGATGAAACTAACCGCCTAGTTGACGAAGGCATGAACAGGTCGCAGGTCATGAGCCTTGCACAGGAGATGACCGACGATATCGGGCCGCGTCTGACAAACTCGCCCGCGATACGCCGCGCCGAAGCATGGGCCATCGACAAGTTCACCGGCTGGGGGCTGCAAAATGTCCGCCGCGATCCTTTTGATTTCGGACGCGGTTGGGAAATCGTCTCGTCGAGTGCACGGATGACGGTACCTCGTCTGCTGCAATTGACCGCGATCCCGGTTGCGTGGACGCCGCCGACCAGTGGGGTGCTATCGGGTGAAGCGATCGTCGCGCCGATGTCCAAGCTGCGCCATTTCGACGAATACAGGGGCAAGCTTGCGGGCAAGATCGTGATGATCTCGATGCCGGGAACAGGTTCGGAGCCTGACAAGGCAGCGTTTCGCCGTTGGACTAGCGAAGAACTGGGCAAGCTTGATGCGTTCGACCAGCCTGAATATGATCCGGAGGAACTGAATGCACGGTTGAAGCGAGTCGAATTTGTCGAAAAGCTCGATGCCTTCCTGAAAGCCGAAGGCGCAATCGGCTGGGTGCGGATGTCCTACCGCGATGGCAAGCTGGTGCATGGTGCAGGCTATAATTTCCGCGCCGGTCGCACGCTCAACCTGCCGGGCATTGAGCCTTCAGCGGAAGATTATCGCCGCCTCGTTCGCTTGACCAAAACTGGCCGCAAGCCGGTTATCGAGTTCGAAAACAACGTCCGCTTCGACGACAGCGACCGCAACGGCTATAATATTATTGCCGAAATCCCGGGCAGCGACCCCAAAGCGGGCTATGTCATGGCTGGCGCGCATTTCGACAGCTGGGTTGCTGGCGATGGCGCCACGGACAATGCGGCGGGCAGCGCCGTGGTAATGGAAGCCGCGCGTATCCTGAAGCGTATGGGGACGCCCAAGCGCACCATCCGCTTCGCGCTCTGGTCGGGCGAAGAACAAGGACTGATCGGCAGCCGCGCCTACACTGAAAAATATCTTGCCCGCCGCGAACCGAAGCCGGGCACCGATCCAAACGGTCTCGAGGCCTTTTACGATTGGACCTACCGTTACCCGATTATTCCGCAGCCGGGCTACAATGACCTCAAAGCCTATTTCAACATGGACAATGGCTCTGGCAAATTCCGCGGCATTTATGCGGAGGGCAATGCTGCCGCTGTGCCGATGTTAAAGGAATGGCTCTCGCCTTTTTCGGGCATGGATGCCAGCCGTGTTGTCGCCGCCGACACTAGCGGTACTGACCATGTCTTCATGCAAGCGGTCGGCGTGCCAGCGTACCAGTTCATTCAGGACCCGCTCGATTATTCGACCCGCACCCACCACAGCAATGCTGACACGTTCGACCATTTGAAAGCCGAAGATATGCGGCAGGCTGCGGTAGTGATGGCGGGGATGCTCTGGCAATCGGCAAACAGCGCTAAAACGCTGCCCCGTCAGCCGCTGCCTGTCCAACCGGCGGTAACCGATCCGTTCAAGGTCAAGGATCCTGACGAAGAGTAGTGTATCGAATCCTCCCCACCGATTCACGGTGGGGAGGATTAAACGTCAATGCCAATGAGAGTTTTGCGAACAAGGTGAAACCTAACGTGTTTTTGC
>JANPAM010000306.1:0-2205 GCA_031429915.1 Sphingomonadales bacterium
GCAGAGACGCAGAGAGTGTTTACAGCGGTCGGTTGGGATAATTTTAAGTGACCGATTTCTTGCTCGAACTCCGTTCCGAAGAAATCCCTGCGCGGATGCAGGTTAAGGCCAAAGAGGATTTGGCTCGGCTGTTTAAGGACGCTTTGGCGAAGGCTGGCCTTGTGGCGGAAAGCGTCGAAACATTCGCCACCCCGCGCCGTTTGGCGTTGATCGCCAAGGGCTTGCCGCTGGCGACCGAGGCGGTGGCTGAAGAAACCAAAGGTCCAAAGGTCGGCGCGCCGCCGCAGGCTATGGAGGGTTTTCTTCGGAAGGTCGGGCTGACGCAGGACCAGTTGATTGAGCGTGACGGCGTGTATTTCGCGGTGGTCGAAAAAGCGGGCCGCAATACCGCTGATGTGCTCGGCGAAGCCATCCCCGCGATTATCCGCGCATTCCCTTGGCCGAAATCGCAACGCTGGGGCGCGGCGTCGGTTTCGACCGAGAGCTTGCGCTGGGTGCGTCCGTTGCAGGGTATCGTTGCGCTATTGGGCGACGATGTGGTGCCGTGCGAGATTGACGGCATCGTCAGCGGCGCGGCCACCAAGGGTCACCGTTTTCATCACAGCGGCGACATCACTATCGGCAATGCTGGCGACTACATCGAAAAGTTGCGCGTGTGCCATGTCATCGTCCATTTCTCCGAGCGCTGCGCGATTATCCGCGACGGCGCCAAGGCGGCTGCCACGGCGGCGGGGCTGACGCTGGTCGAGGACGAAGGTCTGGTTACGGAAAATGCCGGGCTCACCGAATGGCCGGTGCCGATGCTCGGGCGGTTTGATCCGGCGTTTCTGGAGGTGCCGCAAGAGGTCATCCAGCTCACCGCGCGGGTGAACCAGAAATATTTTGTCTGCCATGATAGTGCGGGTAAACTCGCCAATGCGTTTGTCTGCACCGCGAATATTGTTGCGAATGATGGCGGTGCGGCGATTGTCGCGGGCAATGAAAAGGTGCTCGCGGCACGGTTGTCGGATGCGAAATTCTTCTGGGAGCAGGACCTGAAGGTTGCTCTCGATGAGCAGGTCAAGAAGCTGTCGCAGATTACCTTCCATGAAAAATTGGGCACCGTTGCCGACAAGGTCGGACGGGTTGCCAAGCTGGCTCGGTGGTTGGTTGAAGAGGGGATAATCTCTCCTCTCCCGTCGGGAGAGGAAGGGGCCCAAGCGCAGCTTGGGAAGGTGAGGGCGACCAGCGAAGACCCTCACCCTTCCGCGACTACGTCGCTCCCTCCCTCTCCCGATGGGAGAGGGACTTTAGCCGACGCCGCCGAACGCGCAGCCCGCCTGTGCAAGGCCGATCTCGTCACCGGCATGGTCGGCGAGTTCCCCGAATTGCAGGGCATCATGGGCGGCTACTACGCCCGCGCGCAAGGTGAGAGCGACGCGGTCGCCGACGCGATCCGCGACCATTACAAGCCGGTCGGGCAGGGCGATGAAGTCCCCAATGCTCCGGTCACCGTGGCGGTGAGTTTGGCGGATAAGCTGGATACGCTCGGTTGTTTCTGGGCTGCCAATGAAAAGCCGACGGGTTCGAAAGATCCGTTTGCGTTAAGGCGTGCTGCTATATCAGTTCAGAGCCTAATTCTAAGAAATAGCCTTCGAATTGGTTTAATACCAGCCCTTGATAAAGCAACTCAAGCTGGCTCATCTGCAATCAAGGGGGCCCGTGACAATGCTTTGAGAGCAAAAATGGACGCTGCCAACAACGACGGTATGAGCGTTGAAGCAGCGATGAGCCTTCAAGGAATTCAGTTGAGGCCGTTTGGAATATACCCTGAAAAGTTTGACATCGAGGCGCACAGCCTTCTCGACTTCTTCGCCGACCGCCTCAAAGTCCAGCAACGCGAAGCTGGCGTAAGGCACGATTTGATCGATGCGGTGTTTAGTCTTGGCGGTGAGGACGATCTTGTCCGGCTGCTGGCAAGGGTGAAAGCATTGCAATCCTATATCACAACCGCCGAGGTCGCGAATTTGCTTGGCGGTTACAAGCGCGCAGCGAATATTCTTAAAGGCTCGCATCCGGTTTCGCCGGTGCTCGACAAAAAGTCCGATGGGCCGATGTCCGATGCGAGCGAACAACAAATCCCGCAGACTGGTGAGGAAGACCCGTTTGTCGAGGTCGACCAAGGGATGCGCACCGCGATTGCGGGCACCGAAGGCCGCACCGAGG
>JANPAM010000307.1:0-4167 GCA_031429915.1 Sphingomonadales bacterium
TGACTCAGCAGAACACCAACAAGCTTTTTGCGATTATTCTCGACGGGCAAGTCATTTCAGCTCCGGTGATTAAGGAACCGATTTTCGGCGGCATTTCGCAAATTTCGGGCAGCTTCACTGTTGAAAGTGCCAACCAGCTTGCGATCGCGCTTCGGTCTGGCGCATTGCCGATCGATTTGAAAATCATTGAAGAACGCTCGGTCGGTCCTGATCTGGGTGCGGACTCGATCCGGCGCGGGATGCTCGCGGCGTTGATCGGCACGACCGCCATTCTGGTGCTGATGTTCATGACCTATGGTCGGTTCGGCATGTATGCAAATATGGCACTGGTGCTCAATATTGCGTTGATACTGGGCGTTATGGCGATGGCGAATGCCTCGCTGACCTTACCTGGGATTGCAGGATTTGTCCTGACAATAGGTGCGGCGGTGGATGCGAACGTGCTAATCAACGAACGAATACGCGAGGAACTGAAGCGCGGCCGCCGCGTGGTGCAGGCAATCGAGTTCGGCTACAAAGAGGCCAGCCGCGCAATTTTCGACGCCAACAGCACCAATATCATTGCCGCAGTTCTGCTGTTCATTTTCGGCTCCGGCCCAATCCGCGGCTTCGCTGTAGTTCTGATGATCGGCATTGCCACATCGGTGTTCACGGCGGTCACCATCACCCGGATGTGGGTCTCGCGCTGGATCAAGCGCACCCGTCCAACCGAACTGACGATTTGAGGAATATCCGATGAAACTGCTCAAGCTCGTTCCAGACGATACCAACATCCAATTCCTGAAATGGCGCACATGGGCGTTTGCGATCAGCCTAGTTTTGATGGCCGCATCGATCGGTCTGGTCGCGACCAAGGGTCTAAACTTCGGCGTCGATTTTATCGGCGGGCAGATGATCCGCGCGACGTTCACGCAAACCGCAATCGCGCCCATTACCGAGTTGCGTGAAACGGTCACGACGCTTGGTTACGGCGAGCCGACGATCCAGCGTTTTGGTCAGGAAAATCAGGTTTCGATCCGGATGAAACTGCCTGAAGGGGCGGATAAAAACCCAGAGCTGTCGAACACGATGTCCAGCAAGATTACTGCCAAACTGAAAGCCGATTATCCCGGCGTTCGGATTGACGGCGTCGATTCGGTGTCGGGCAAGGTTTCCGAAGAGCTGTTCAGCAAGGGCATGCTGGCGCTGCTTGCCGCGATGGCTGGGGTTTCTCTGTACATCTGGATTCGGTTCGAATGGCAGTTCGGTGTCGGCGCGATCTGGTCTTTGGTGCATGACGTGACGCTGACCTTCGGGTTATTTGCGCTGACGGGGATGGAGTTCGACCTTAACATCATCGCGGCGTTGCTGACGATTATCGGATATTCGCTGAACGATACGGTGGTTGTCTATGACCGAATCCGCGAAAATCTGATGAAATATCGCAAGATGGACATGGCAGCGTTGCTCGATCTGTCGGTCAACGAAACGCTGTCGCGTACTGTGATGACCAGCGTGTCGATTTCGCTGCCGCTGATTATCCTTGTGCTGTTTGGACCTGGCGTAATCTTCGGCTTCAGCGTGGCGATGGCCTTTGGTATTGTAGTCGGCACCTATTCGTCGATTTATCAGGCGGCGCCAATTCTGATCTGGCTGAAAGTTGGTCCGCATAGTTTCGTCCCAACAGAAGGCGTTGAGCCGAAGACCGAACGGATGAGCGAAGGTTTTGGCGCTCAGCCTTAAGCGACTACGTTTCGGAAGAACGCCGCCAGCTGCCGGGCATTTTCGTCCCACGAGAATGCACTGACGTTTTGGGCGACGGCATGTGGTGAACGCGGGTTGGCGAGTAAATTGCTAATCGCAGCGGCAATCGCTGTTGGGTTGCGGTCGACAATATGACCGGCTTCGGGCGACTTCATTAGCTCGCGGATGCCACCGACGTCGCCCGCAACAACCGGCGTCCCGCAAGCCAGCGCCTCGACCCACGCATTTGCGAGGCCTTCGCTGGCCGATACCAAAGCCATGACATCGGCGGCAGCGAATAATGCGGGCAAGTCATCATGCGGCACGTTGCCCATATATCGCACACGGTCAGCGACGCCAAGGCTGTCAGCCAAAGCGCGGTAGTCCGCTTCGCTAGCTCCTTGACCCGCGAGCATCAGTGTGGCGTCAGGAAGGTCGGGGAGCGCCGCGATAAGCAGTGCCTGACCTTTTCTGGGTATGAGTGCACCGACGCAAAGGATTAGCGGGCCAGCGATGCCCAAGCTCGACTTCTCCGACGCCCGTTCGCGCGGCACAAAGCGCGACTGGTCGAGCCCGGTGTGATGGACCGTGATTTTGTCGGCGGCCATGCCGAGCTTCACCATATCAGCTTTCAGTGCGCCCGACACTGCGAGCAGGCCCGTTGCTGCGTCAGCGGCTTCGATGACTTGTTCTGCACAACCCGGCTGGCTTCCCCAATGATGGATATCCGCGCCGCGTGCCTTGATCGTGAACGGGATGCCAAGCTCTTTGGACAGGCGCATCGCAGCTGGTCCGTCTGGATAAAAGAATTCGGCGTCGATAAAGTCGAACGGTGTTTCGGCCTGAAGGCGGCGGGCGAGGGGGAGCACGGCGTTTGCGATCATAGTCGGGTTAAACCGACCTCCTATTCTGGGGATCGCGGTAAAACGGGGGCGGTATACCGTCAATTCGCCCCATTCTTCTTTAGATGGCAGCTCTCGAAGCACAGTCTGCTGCCCAAACAAACTCAATGGCCATGGCGCAATGCCGATTGGGTTAATGACGGTGACGGCAAAATCGCGGACGGCGGACAGCGCGGCACACTGGCGCTCCACGAAAATGCCGAAATTTGGCCGGGGTGCGGCAGGAAACAGGGTTGAGAGGGTAAGTATACGCAAGCGGATTAGCCTAAAGCGCCCGGATCAAACGAACCGCTTTGGCGATCCAGGCCGGGTCGCTCACGACTTGTTGGCGTGCTCCCGCCTCCAGCGGAAGTAGATGCAACTTGTCGCCCTCCCGACCCAGCAGCCGCCCGAATAAAAAGCGTCCGCCGGGGCGGGGGACCAGAACGTCGAGGTTCAGCGCGGTGGAATAGGCCTCGGGCGCCAGTTGCTCCATCCACAATTCGTCGCCGCGCCTATATTCGCCAATACTGGTTGCTACCCGCAAACCGACCATAGCGCCGCTGATGTTCGGGACAACAATGGTCTCCTGCTTGGTTGGGGCATGCGTTCCGTCTTCGCGTAATATGGCTGCAACGGGTAGATTTTGTTGATCGGGAAGTTGAACCAACTCGCTCGAATCAACGCCGAGCGCAGGTGCAATCCGGTTGATCCAGTTCAGCGATAATACACGGGTGCCGGTTTCAAGCCTGCCGATGGTTTGCGCGGTTGTAGGCGGCTTGCAGCGTTCAGCGACATCGGCCAACGTCAGCCCTTTTGCACGGCGAACATCTCGAATTCGGCTCAGCATCGAAAATCTCCTAAAACCAGATAGGTTTTTCTCTTTCCTCCAGCATATCGGAAATGGCAAGATATATTTGTGATTCGTTTTGGAGGAGTTGATATGCCACGTTCCGCAGCAGCCAGAAATTTTTCAGACCCGCGTACTTTGATTGAGCGTGCCGTGGTTGAAGCAGGCGGTGATCGTGCCGGGCGAAAAATTGCCTGAACGGTTACCGTCAATCTTGCGGAATCGCCATTGTCTTGGCTTCATTCGCGCGGGCATTTGACCGACCGGCAGTTGCTGGCGGGCGAGAAATTGCGAAGCGATTATGAGGCTGCGATGATGGGCCCGAACGTCACGATGCGGTGGGAAAATATCCCGTTGAGCCGGGAAAAGCGCGGTGCGCCGTCGGGGCTCAATCAGACCGAGCGGATGATATCGGCTAAGTCAAGGTTTGACGGTGCGTTGGCGGCGCTCGGACCCGATCTGTCCGATATAGCATGACGGGTGATTTGCGCTGGCGAAACTATGCCGGTTGCCGAGCGGGAAATGGCTTGGCCGGTTCGTTCGGGCAAGCTGGTGCTCCGGATTGCGCTGGATAGGTTGGCCGGTTTTTACAAGGTGCCGGGGTGATCGGTTTTGTAGCCAACCCCTCTCCCCTCGCGGGAGAGGGAACGAGACTTGGCAGCTTGCTGCCGAGTCGCAGCCGGAGAGGGGGCAACCGCGCTCGCGGTCGGCGCC
>JANPAM010000308.1:0-1597 GCA_031429915.1 Sphingomonadales bacterium
GATAATGTCTCCACATTCCGCAAAATGTTCCATTGGGAGGTGCCCGGTGAGCGTTTCATTACGCTGCTGACCGCCGGTAATCTGGCGACTACTCAAGCAGTCGTCGCGCAACTTGAGGAGCGAAGCAAGGCTCCCGTGGACCGCAATCCGGCAATGTTTCAGGCACCGACAATGTTTGAAGTAGCAAGCCATGTCGGCCAACTGCTCCGCGAAACTATTTCGGCGCGGGCGATGACCGGAGCAACCGCCGCCTCGCCATCGTTCAACGCATCGATGATTTTGGGCGGGCAGATCGCTGGCATGGAGCCACGGCTTTACATGATCTACCCCGAAGGCAATTTCATCGAAGCCAGCGCCGACACACCGTTCTTCCAGATCGGCGAAACCAAATATGGTCGCCCAATATTGGTGCGCGGGTTCGAGGCTGATATGGAGTTTGCCGACATCGTCAAACTGCTGATGGTGTCGTTCGATTCGACCTTGAAGGCTAATCTGTCGGTTGGGCTACCGCTTGACCTGATGCTCTACAAAACCGGCGATTTTGCACCCTTCCACGAACGGCGGATCACTTCGGAAGATCCTTATTTCGAAAGCATTTCAGAAAGCTGGAGCGTCGCACTACGAAACGCGTTCCATTCGCTGCCGGACTATGAGCTTTAGGCCTGATTTTCCATAAACGGCGCGGCGATCTCCGGCCGCACCCGCACTAGCCTGCCAGTCGCCTTATCAAGCATCGCCCAAGTCGTATTGGCCCGAACAATCACCTTACCAGCCTTGTCCACAAAATCCACCCGCCGGTCAAACTGAGCACCCTTGGGTTCGGCTTCGATCCAAGTCTGGCCCGTAACGCTTGCCCCTGCTGCAATATTGCCGCGATAGTCAATCTCGTGCCGAGTCACGACCCAGATATAGGCGGCGATATGCTCTGGCGCGGCAACCGCCTGCCAGTGCGAAGTCGCCATATCCTGAATCCACCGCACCCACACCGCATTGTTGACATGGCCAAGCTCATCGATGTCGGACGGGACGGCGTTGAAGGGTCGGGTGAAGGGCTTCATTTTGTCGCTTCAGTCATCCCCAACTGCCACAGCAAGAACGCAGCTTCCTCGGCATTTTCGCGCAACCGTTCGAACCGGCCTGACTTGCCACCGTGGCCTGCGCCCATGTTGATTTTCATCACCAGCATGTTGTCGTCGGTCTTCATCGCGCGGAGTTTCGCAACCATCTTCGCTGGCTCCCAATAGGTCACGCGCGGGTCGTTCAGGCCGCCGGTGTAGAGCATAGGCGGGTAGGCCTTTGCTTCGACATTGTCGTACGGGCTGTAGCTACGCAGCAACTCGAACGCCGCTTTGTCCTTGATCGGGTTGCCCCATTCGGGCCATTCGCCAGGCGTCAGCGGCAGGCTTTCGTCGAGCATCGTGTTGAGCACATCGACGAACGGCACATGCGCCGCGATAGCTCCGAACAGTTCAGGAGCCTGATTGGCGACCGCGCCCATCAGCTCGCCTCCCGCGCTGCCGCCGCTCGCGGTTAGCTTACACTTTGCAGTGTAACCTTGCTCGATCAGCGCACGACCGACATCGACGAAATCGTTGAA
>JANPAM010000309.1:0-5619 GCA_031429915.1 Sphingomonadales bacterium
CGCTATCAATCGCTTGGCGGGGAGGTGCAGGCCGCTCGCCTCACGCCCGCTAACCCAACCGCGACCTTTGCTGTTAGAGCAGAACAGACCCAAGTCGCCCGCTCCTATTTTGTCACTGGCGTCGAACATATACTGACGGGCTATGACCACCTTCTATTCGTGCTGGGGCTCGTGCTTTTGCTCAATGGTGCGTGGAGGGTAGCAGCGACGATCACTGCATTCACCATCGCGCATTCGATTACTCTGGTCGCGACTACGCTCGAATGGATTAGCGTACCGCGCGCGCCAGTCGAGGTGGTCATTGCTCTGTCCATTGTGTTTCTGGCAGTCGAGATCGTAAAGCGCGACCCCGATAGACCCCGCCTGTCGGAGCGTATTCCCTGGGTGGTGGCCTTCTTGTTCGGGTTGCTTCACGGCTTCGGTTTCGCCGGAGCTCTTGCCGAAATCGGGTTACCGCAGGACGAGGTTCCAACCGCGCTCCTGACGTTCAATCTTGGAGTAGAGGCCGGACAACTGGCAATCGTCGGCGCCGCTCTGGCTGTACTTGCTGCAATCCGACGGATCAGTGAAGCAGCACTTCGTCCGGCACAGACCGTGGCCGCTTACGGTATCGGCAGCATCGCAGCGATGTGGCTGATCGAGCGAGTCACCGGCGCTTAGCGCAACTGGCTGTCCTTGCTGCCGCGCCGGTTGATGTTCGAATGCGATATCTTTTTGTCGCGAGCCGATTGGCAAACAATGCAGGTCCGGACACCCGGAAGCGCGTCCCTCCGCCGCTCGGGAATGGCCTCGCCGCATTCGTCACAATATTCGGCGCTCGGGCCAGCAGGCATATTCGCCCGCGCGCCCAGAACCGCGTCCTTGATCGTATCGTCGATCTGGTCTTGCACCGCCCCGTCGCGCGCCCATCCGCCTGCCATCTGATTATCCTAAGTTCGGGTTGTCGATACCCTAAATGGTGATGCAGACGCGATGTTCCAATGGCTCCAGATACTGCGCCAGCATCGCCCAAGTCTCACCCTTTACTACTGCACCGATGGTGTAAGCCGGACTGCTCGACGGCAGATGGATGATATCAACCGGCAGACCGTCAAACATGCCGACCGCCAATGCCGCTGCCTTTTTCCCATTGAAAGCGACGGCGCGCAAGTCGGGTAACTGATCGACGAAACCGCGCAGATCGTTGGCGCGTGCATCGCGGATTTTCTGGTCGAGGCTTCCGGGCCGGTTTGCTTCGCCGATTACATCCCACAAAGCTATGCCAGCCGTTTGCAACGCCGCAATCCGGGCCGGATACTCCATAATGGTCAAGTCAGCGCCTGCTATGTTGCTGACCAGCGACCAGAAATGATTGCGTGGATGCGCGTAATATTGTGCCGCAGAGAGCGAGGCGTCACCGGGTAGGCTTCCCAATATCAACACCCTCGCGTCCGGTCGCGCAATCGGCGGCAGTCCCACTTTCCGGCTCAATATCCGGGCAGCGGTTGATCGGCCACGCCCCATCCTTTGAGCAAATCTCCCGATGCACGTTCGATCAGCTCATCACGGTCTTCCAACGTGTAGTGCCCGCCGCCGGTTACTTCGCTAACTTCGCTCCACGCAATCGGAACTGCCACCGGCGCGCCGGGTCGGGCTCGAACGCTATAGGGCAAGATCGCCGTCGATCCGCGCTGGTTGCGAAGCCAGTCGATGAAAATCCGTCCTTTGCGCTTCGCCTTTGACATGGTCGCGGTATAGTGGTCGGGGTCCGCCCCCGCCAGCGCGCTGGCAAAGCGGTGAGCGAAGTCGGTGACCGCTGGCCACTCGGCCTCGGGGGTTAGCGGCACTACGACATGGATGCCCTTGCCACCCGACAGCATCGGAAAGCTGACCAGCCCGAGATCACCGAGCTGCTGTTTCAGGTCGACCGCCGCCTTGCGGACGTCGTCGAAATCGAGGCCTTCATCGGGATCGAGATCGAAGATCAACCGGTCAGGCCGCTCGATGTCATCAGCTTTCGCACCCCAGCCGTGAAGCTCGATCGATCCCATCTGGATGGTTTCGAGGAGGCCGGTTTTGTCCTCGACATACATATAGGCTCGAGTGGTCCCGTCTTTGCCAAGCACGTCAAGCGTCTGGATTGAATCGCCCAGATCCTTCGCCCCGTGGCGCTGGAAAAAGCATTGCTTGGCTCGACCTTGCGGACAGCGGACTAGGCTGAGCGGGCGGCCAGCGACGGTACCGAGGACCAACCCGGACATTGCTTCGTAATAGTCCGCAAGCTCGCCCTTGGTAATATCGGCCTCGGGGAAAATCACGCGGTCACGGTTGGATATATTGACCGTTCTCGCCTCAGGCACTGGCTCAGGACGGTCGATTTTGACAGCCGCTGCTTTTTTGTCACGCCGCAACCCGATGAAGCTGGCGTGGCGAAGAATTCCGTCGGTTGTAAGTGCGCCATAGGCGATTTCGGCGACCAGTGTTGGCTTGACATAATGCGCGCCGCGCCGGGCTTCGCGTGGCACCTCAACAGCTGCGTTAGCGGCTGGAATGGTCTCCAGTTCCGTAAGCAACGAAGTCATCGTTGCCTCGTTAAAACCAGTGCCGACTTTGCCGACATAGCGAAGTTCTTTGCCGTCCTTCGCCGCCATCAGCAAAGCGCCGAAGCCGCGCCGGGACGCGCTGCTGTCGGTCCAGCCGATGATCACATATTCGGCCCGAAGCGTGCACTTGACCTTCAACCATGCTTGGGATCGTTTGCCCGAATAAGCGGCATCGGCACGTTTGGAGACGATGCCCTCAAGCCCGGCCTTGCACATTGCAGCCAGCAATTGTTCGCCGCTGCCAACAATATGGTCGGCGAACTGGAATGGACCGTTGGCCGGAATGATTGGCTGCAACCGCTGCTTCCGCTCGATATTGGGGAGTTCTCGCAGGTCGGTGCCGGCGAGCGACAGCAGGTCGAAGGCGAAGAACAGGCAGTCAGGATCGCCAGTCTTGATCGCATCTTGCAACGCGCCAAAACTTGGGTTGCCGTCGCCGTCGAGTACGACCACCTCACCGTCAATCAACGCGCTGTCGACATCGAGCGCCGCTGCTGCCGCCACCAGCTTGGGAAACTTGTCCGACCAGTCCAATCCTGACCGCGTAAACAATTTCGCCTTGCCGCCGCCAATCGAAATCAGCGCCCTGTAACCATCATATTTGGTTTCATGTAGCCAGTCGCCACCGTCGGGAACATGATCGACGAGCGTAGCCAGTTGAACCGCCTCGAACTTCGGCGGCTTGCCCTTTTTTGCCTTGGCTTTGGGCGCAGCCTTGCCCGTAGCGATATCCTGCATCGTACGGCCCGTCGTAACGCTGGTCAGGCCGCGCTCGACCAGCTCCTCGCTCGACCCGGCAAATTCATCGTCGATTTTGCGGAGCAGCCAGTTCTCGCGTTTCTCGCCGGGCTTGCCTTTGATCCGGACCAGCAGCCAGTCCCCGCGCATCCGCTCCCCTTGAAGCGTGAAATGCAGATGGCCCTCGCCGAGATCCTTGGCGCTTTTACCAGCAATCGGAGCCCATGTCCCACGGTCCCACAGCATCACTGTGCCGCCGCCATATTCGCCCTTGGGGATCGTGCCTTCAAAGGTGCCGTAACCCAAAGGATGGTCCTCGGTACGAACCGCGAGGCGTTTATCATCCGGGTTCAAACTCGGCCCACGGGTCACCGCCCAGCTTTTCAGCACACCGTCGATTTCGATCCGGAAGTCCCAGTGAAGCCGAGTTGCGTCATGCTTCTGCACGACAAAACTGTTGCCTTTGGTCCGGACCCTTTTGCCCGCTGGCTCGGCGGTCTTTTTGAAGTCGCGCTTGGCGTTGTAGAGTCCGAGCGGATCGACAGCCACCTGTTACGCCCGCTTTTTCGCCGGAGCCTTTTTTGCTTCCGGTTTAGCCGCAACCGGTTTTGCGCCGGGCTTCTCCAACGACTTCTTCAGCGCCGCCATCAGGTCAATAACATTTCCCTTGCCGGTCGCAGCTTCTGGCTCGTCCTCGGCGACAATCTTGCGGCCTTTGGCTTTCAACTTGCGCTGCACAAGGTCTTTGAGCGCATCGATATAGCGGTCCTTGAACTGAGCCGGATCGAAATCGCCGGTCTTCTTGGCAATCAGCGTTTCAGCAAGATCGAGCAATTCCTCGTCAGGTTTGTCGGCAGGAATTTCACTGAAATAGCTCTGCGCCTTGGCCAACTCGTCGGCATAGCGCAGCGTCTCCATCACGATGCCCTTGCCGCAGGGTTTGATCGAAACCACATATTCGCGGCCCCTCATCGACAGCTGTCCGAGCCCGACCATTTTGGTCTTTTTCAAAGCCTCACGCAAAACGATAAACGCTTCATTTGCCAGATCGTCGGCTGGCACGACATAATAGGGCTTTTCGTAATAGGTTATGTCGATGTCATCGGCGGGCACGAACAACGTCAATTCAAGGGTTTTTTTTGATTCCAATCGAACGGCTTCCAGCTCGTCTTGCTCGAGCAGGACATAATTGCCCTTTTCATATTCATAGCCCTTCATGATGTCATCGACGTCTACCGGTCCGATGCCGGGAACCGATTTTACATATTTAACCGGCTTGCCGGATGGCTCGTGGATCTGCCGGAACGATATGCTCGCCCCACTTTTGGTTGCCGAATAAATTTCCACCGGAATTGAAACCAGCGCGAGCCGAAGCTGGCCCTTCCAATACGGACGTGCTGCCATGTATGATTTCCCTTCAACGGGATAACAAAAATGGCGTAATGAGGTTCCATGGGCATTTTGAACCTAGCGACCCGTTTTTCCGCCCGCTCGAATAACGCTGCGGGCAGAATTAACGAGATCAGTGACATCTCGACAGCGACCGTCGAAGGAAGTAGCATCTTGGGCATTGGTCGCTCAGAACGGGGAAATTGAAGTGATGCGCAAATTTGTAGTGGTCTCGTTCATATCGCTTCCGGCGTTTGTGGCTGCTTGTTCGGGTAGCGGGACCGAGAATGAAAAAACTGCATCGGGCAACCAAGGAACCGAAACAGCAGTACCAGTTGAATCTGTTAGTCTCGCAAGTCTGACCGGCAATGCCGCCGCTGGCAAAGCAGCCTTTGCCCAGTGCAGCACGTGTCACGCAGTTCAAGCGGGCGTTAACAAGATCGGTCCGTCGCTTCACGGGATCGTTGGCAGCAAAGCCGGGACGGCAACAGGATTTAGCTATTCCGCCGCCAACGCTGCGATCGGGATCACATGGACCAAAGAAAATCTTTTCCAATTTCTGGAAAATCCGCAGAGCGTTGTGCCCAAAACCAAAATGATTTTTGGAGGGATACCGGATGCCCAAAAACGGGCCGACATCATTGCCTATCTGGAAAATCCGTCCTGAGCAAAAATGGTGCCGCCTATAGGATTCGAACCTACGACCCCCGCATTACGAAGGTGATTGTATCAACGTGGATATACGTTAGTTGTCATAGGGTTGGCACTTCATCCGGCCGGTCAAATCCGGTTCACCAAGTGCGTTCCCAAAGTGGCAGAGTGCCCCGTTTTTGTGCTTGCCTATTGAAAGTGCTTTGGCTTAGTCGAAATCAAAAATGTGACCTGTGGCGGCCCCACTGAGCTGTGTCGA
>JANPAM010000310.1:0-4006 GCA_031429915.1 Sphingomonadales bacterium
GAAATGATCGACTGGGAGAGCGCAGACAGCAAGGAAGTGCTGTTCGTTCATAGCGGTCAAGTGGACATTGAATGCGATGACGACGTCGTGACATTGGCGCAAGGCGATACCATCAGTCTCCCCGCGGGACTGCCGCGCAGGCTAAGCTCTTCGGATGGCGCGATTACGTTTCTGGTCCACCCTTGATGGCAATCCCGAATGCCGCAATTCCAAACGTTGGGGGCCGCGATATTGCGCAAATTTTGGCTCCACAAGGCGCACGTCGGCATGACATCCCGGGCTTTGGCGAAGAATATAGCGACATCGTGGATTACATTTTGCGCTGCACCCACCGCATTTGGGAGCAGAAGGATGTCGGCCTGATCGCGACGCATTATGCGCCCGATATTGTGGTGCACATGATGACGGGGCCGGTGACCGGCATGGACGGCGTGATCGCGGGAACATCGCGCACGCTCTCGGCCTTTCCCGACCGGACATTGACGGGGGAAGCGGTAATCTGGTCCGACGAGGGGGAAGGTGCCTATCTGTCGTCACACCGGATTACTTCGGCGGCGACTAATCTCGGCATATCCGAACTTGGTCCGGCAACGGGCAAGCGGATTACGTTCACGACCATTGCCGACTGCCTATGCAAAGAGAATTTGATTATCGAGGAATGGCTGGTCCGCGATTATAGTGCGATGGCACTTGAGCTTGGCTATAATCCACGAACGGTGGCCCGCGACCACGCTGCTGCCGATAAATTACGAGGCGCTCGCGCTGAATGGCGAAAGGCGGCGATGGAGCGCGTACGGTCAGGCTCACCGACGCCATTTCCCAGCGCGACTTTGCCTGACCCTGAGGCAGAGCCTCAAGCCTTTGCACATGCTTTTTTTGACACGATCGTCAACCATAGGCGGTTTGGCATGACCCGCGAAGCCTATTCCCCCGCCGCGCATTGGGCAGGACCTGGCGGGCGGCGATTGTTCGGATGGGGCGAGATTGCGGGTTGGTTTACAGCGTTGATCGGCAGCTTTGGAGATGCGCGGATTTCAATTCAACACGTGACGGCAGTAAACGACATGATCGCAGTGCGCTGGGAACTCACAGGCACGCATGATGGCGGTGCACTATATGGCGCTGCTACGAACGAACCCATCTACATTCTCGCGGTCACCCATTGGCGGATCGCGCACGGAGTGATCGTAGACGAAGTGACCGTATTCGATGAAGTCGCGTTGATGCGCCAGATGGAGGGCGGACTTTGAGCGATCTGGTTACTTTAGAAATAGCATTACGACGCGACCGCAACCTTGCGGCACTCGCCGATAGCCATGTCCACCGCGCCACTCGAGAGGACAGTCTTGGCATCATCAAAGGCCGCGATGCCATCACCGCTGCGTGGGTCAACGAAGACGCGGCAGACATCACTATCATCTCCGATTTGGGAGATATGATCGCCTATAAAATCAACGGATGGCATGGCCACCGCTGGGTTTGGCGTGAGGAAGGCCGCATCTTGCGTGAGGTCGTGATAGAGGATCGCGTTGACCCTAAGACCGCTCAATCTGCGCACGCGCCACTCGGCGAACTGCGAAGCGGCGAAGGGCAATACGCCGCAGGCGATAGCGCGCTTCTACCGCCCGTCTTTCCCGTCGAAGCCCGCGACTTTGCTGATTGGCTCCACCAAGCGTGGAATGGCCGCGCCTTTAACCTTTATGACCGCGCCTGGCTTCCCGCCCTCATCCGACAGCTGCCCGACGCCACGTTCTATTTCGAACACGCTGTGGTCGGGGAGCAACAAACCGCCATCCTTTGGCGCATGCATGGTCATCATGCGAACGGACAGCGCGTGCGCTTAATCGGCAGCAGTGTGTTTACCGGTGACGCCGACGAAACAGTTATCGACCACGCAGCAATAGCGGCGCAGATTAACCGGGATAATCTATCTTACGCCTGAGCGGGTTTTCCTGCGTTGGCGGTCAACAGTGCATCAATCTGCTCCAGTGTCAGCATTGTTAAATCATCAACAATCAACGCCGCACCTGAATAATCCTGATCGTCGGTCATCGCACCCGGTGTTGCGATAACAGCGATCCCGGCCATAATCGCCGCCGCCATGCTGACTGGCGTGTCTTCGATTGCGATCACTTCGTTCGCTGCCAATCCCAATTGCGACAGGCAATGAAGGTAAGCGTCGGGTGCGGGTTTCACCGCACTAATCTTGTCAATCGTTGTGATGCTGGCGAAGGCACCGAAATCGAGTTGGTCGCCAAGCGCCGATTTGATCGCATCGACATTGTCTACCGATGTTGACGTGCAGAATGCGACTTGAACGCCGGCATCTTGGCAAACTTTGATGAGCTCCGCGACACCCGAGCGCGGCGTTACTGCGCCTTGTGCTGTCAGGGTTGAGTAGTGATAGGTTTTGCGTTGATGCAGTGTTTCGATAACGGTGTCGGTCACATCCGAACGTTGACTATTCTCATCTCGGTATGCGCGCAGCCTCGTCTGTCCACCATTGATCGATAGCAGCCGCCGGTAGGTGTCGATGTCCCAGTTCCAATCGAGCCCTTGCTCCTGAAAAGCCAGATTGAATGACTGGCGTTGCAAATCGGATGTTTCCGCGATCACGCCAATTGCGCCGAAAATAACGGCTTTCACTTGCACCATTGACCGAGTTTCCTTTGAATAACGCTGGCCTGTCGCAGATTACCGGGTGTGGCAAGATACAGGAACTTCAGGCTCTGATTGCCTCTGCCAACTTTGCGGCACCTTGCAACAAAAAATCCTGATCTGATCCAAGAATAAACAGGCTCGCACCTTTTTCGCGCCACAGGGGCACGTCGCTAACGCGGCCCAAAAACATTCCCGTCGTCCGCCCAGCCGTTTTGCCCGCCGCGACAATGCGGTCGACCGCATCGACTACAATCCCATCATCCAGTGTTTCTGCGGCGTAGGAGATCGTCAGGTCGGCGCGTCCGATAAACAGAGCATCGATGCCTTCCACAGCAGCTATTTCTTCGATGTTGTCGACGCCTTCGACGTCTTCGATTTGCGCAATGACAATCACGCCTTTGGCATCGGCGCGGTGTTTCGTCATGCCTTTGGTTGTATATGCCGCTGCCCGGCTACTTCCGGCAAAACCGCGCCCGCCGCTGACATAATGACACGCTTTGACCGCATCCTCGGCTTCCGCGGCAGTTCGAATATGCGGCAGGATTACGCCGTCAGCGCCGCAATCCAGCGCGTTGAGGATTTGTTCGTGGCTCGCCGATTGCGGTCGGACCAGCACGGTCTTGCCGCCAGCGCGTGCAGCCATGATACACAGATCAAGGGCCGCGCGGTCGAACGGCGCGTGTTCGGCGTCAAGCACGAGACAATCGAGGCTTGAGAGGCTTAATACCTCTACCACATGCGGGTGCGGGGTTTTAATCCATGTCCCGGCGAGCAAGTCACCGGCGCGCAGTTGGTCGCGGAAAGTTACCATAATTTCTTGCTCGCTAATTCGGCACCCTCCGCCAGTGTTTTCAGTTTAGCCCAAACGATATCGGGATCGACAACGCCAAATCCGGCAAAGGTTGAAAAGCCGCAATCGGTCCCGGCAATCACCCGCTCGCGCCCGATGATATTGGCGTAACGCTTGATGCGTTCCGCAACAACTCGGGGGTGCTCGATAAAGTTCGTGGTGCTGTCTATCACGCCTGGGATCAGGATTTTGTCGTCGGGAATGATATCCGCCATATCGACGAAATAATTCCAATCGGCGGCATGACGCGGGTTGGACGTTTCGAACAACAAAGCGGCAGGCTTGGCCGCCATCAATGTCGGCAGGATAATGCCGAGTTCAACGTCACAGCAATGCGGCCCCTCGTAATTGCCCCAACAAACGTGCATCCGAACGCGGTCGGCAGGCACGTTGCGAAGCGCATGGTTCAGCGCCTCGACATGCCCACCGATCAGCGTCAGATATTCGGCGTCGCTCCGGTCTTTATACATCATATGACGGCCCAGCCCGAGATCA
>JANPAM010000311.1:0-2528 GCA_031429915.1 Sphingomonadales bacterium
TGTCCTCACCGCTTCCCATCATCATATACACCGCAATGGCGCCGATTATCAACACAACCGCAACCACACTGATGATGATCCAACGGCGACGACGGACGCGTTTGATATCGTCATGTTCGCCATCGAACAATTCGCCGTTCAGAGTGGCGTTCATCGAAGTTTCGTAATTCATAATCAGAATCCAAATTGGTCGCTATCAACGGAAGGGTGGAACAGCCACCACAACCCATTAGCTGTATTAGCCAAATACATCACCTGCGGCAAGGCCGAGATGCAATCAGTGGCAATATGCTACTTTTTATACGGTATAGAAGCTTTGTGCACGGCACAATACAGACCGGCGGCGATACTGTTCGACAAACGACGTTGAATTGGAGTCATTGGCCATAAAAAAGGCCGCGCAGTCGTCCTGCGCGGCCTGATATTGTCAGTGTATAACGCTTAGCGAACGCGACCGCGTTGCACGAGGTTCAATATTGCAAGAACAATCACTGCGCCAACAAAAGCGATGACGAGGCCCTGAATCGAAAATTCCTGAATGCTACCGCCGTAGCCAAACTGGTTGGCTATAACATTTCCGAGCACTGAGCCGACGATACCAGCGATGACATTCCACATGATGCCCATCGAAGCATCTCGGTTCATAACTTTACTTGCGAGCCAGCCAGCGATGCCGCCGACAATAATTGCGATAATCCAACCCATGATTGTTCCTCCTTAACAGCACGCCCCTGTTTTTTGGACGCAGTGTCAGAATAGCCGGAAAGCCATGAAGTTCCAAATCGGAATAAATTTCATACTTGTAAGCAGCCTGCGACCGCTGAAAATCAGTATTTTTGCTGGCGCTCGTAAAGGTCGCGGTAATGCTGGATACGCGTGACGCGCAATCCCGGCATTCCCGACCGATCGACTGCGCGCTGCCATGACGCAAACTCTTCTAGAGTGAGGTCATAACGTTCACACACATCATTGATGCTTAGCAGTCCGCCATTTACGGCTGCGACGACTTCTGCTTTTCGGCGCACGACCCAGCGCGTGGTGCCGGGGGGTGGCAGGCTCGCAACCGTCAGCGGCTCGCCGAGCGGTCCGATGACTTGTGCAGGACGGATTTTCTGGTTCTCAATCATATTGTCCTCGATGCTCCATGCCCCGGCGTGATGAATTGTTTCCAACTCCGGCCACCGTTTAATTCATGGGCTTTGTTATTCATTGAACCGTCTTGGTAAACGCGAGCTTCATATTTCGTTTGAGCAGTGCCTTGAGTGCGACGAGCCGTCCAAAACGGCCCATAGGCTGCCAATGCGCTGGCTTTGTGCGAACAGAAGTAAAGGATTCGCTGATCGAGCGCGTTGTCGGAACGAGCGGTTTGATTGAACTTACCCGCCAACAAAACCACCTGTGCTGTCCGGCAATTTGCCTGACGTGCGGTCGCCGCTGCCAACATTGTCCGGCAGCTGTGTCGGATAACGCTGCGTCTAGCAGGATGGGGGAATGTCATTTCCATAAACCCGCTTTAGCCTGCACCAGCTAACGCCGAGTAAAGGCTCGGTTTAGACGATGTTAGCGGAGGTTAATGGCGGTTATACTTTACAGGCGTGTGTTGTTCCAAATCGAGAATGCCCAACGCAAAACTGGCCTTTTGCAAAGTCCGGGATTATAGACACAGCCAAATGGCCAGCAATATTTTCAATGCAGATTTTCAGCTAGGCCGCGATTTGACGGGGAAACGAATAGTCGTTGCCATGTCGGGCGGGGTCGACTCGTCGGTTGTGGCAGCGTTAGCAGCAAGGACTGGTTCTGAAACAATCGGTGTCACGCTTCAGCTTTATGATCACGGCAGCGCAGTGAAGCGGGCCGGAGCCTGCTGCGCCGGACAGGACATCCGCGATGCCCGGGCGGTGGCAGATAAACTTGGGATCGCGCACTATGTGTTCGATCATGAAAGCCGTTTCCGCGAATCGGTGATCGACCATTTCGCCGACGAGTATATGGCTGGTCGAACGCCGATACCTTGCGTCCGCTGTAATATGGGTGTGAAATTTACCGATCTGTTCCGGCTAGCGCGTGAATTGGGTGCGGATTGTTTGGCAACTGGGCATTATGTCCGCCGCGTTAAAGGTGAACACGGCGCTGAACTTCACCGCGCTACCGATGCGGCTCGTGACCAGAGCTACTTCTTGTTTGCCACGACTCAGGATCAGCTCGACTATCTGCGCTTTCCTCTAGGCGGTATGCCGAAGCCGCAGGTGCGTGCGATCGCGCAAGAATTGGGGCTCGTCGTAGCGATGAAGCCTGACAGCCAGGACATCTGCTTCGTGCCAGACGGCGATTATGCCAGTGTTGTCCGTAAAATCCGGCCTGACGCTGATAACGGTGGCGATATCGTCCATCTTGATGGGCGCGTGCTTGGGCAGCATAAGGGGATGATCCATTACACAGTAGGTCAGCGCAAAGGCCTCGACATCGGCGGACAGCCGGTGCCCCTATATGTTATCCGTTTGGAAGCAACGACACGGCAGGTATTTGTC
>JANPAM010000312.1:0-2035 GCA_031429915.1 Sphingomonadales bacterium
GTCAATGCTCTGGCCTTCGGCCAAAGTGACGATCGCTTTTTTGAAGTCCGAACGGGTGTAGGGCTTGCCCTTCCAACGCTTGACCTTGCCTTTTTGCACCAGCGTATTCACGTTCGTGACCTTGACGTCGAACAGGGCTTCAACAGCTGCCTTGATCTGCGGCTTGGTCGACGTGCCGGTTACCTTGAACACAACGGCGTTATGTTCGGAAAGCAAAGTCGCCTTTTCGGTGATGTGCGGTGCGACGATCACGTCATAATGACGGACGTCGATTGCTTCTTTCGATTTAGCCATTGAACCGGGCCTCCAGCTTTTCCACAGCAGCGCGGGTCAGGACCAGCGTGTCATGTTTCAGGATGTCATAAACATTGGCACCAACCGCTGGCATCACGTTGATGCCGATCAGGTTGGCCGAGGCCTTGCGGAAATTGTCGCTGACCATATCGCCGTCGATAACCAATACAGTCTTGCCAAAGCCGAGCTTTCCGAGCTGACCCTGAAGCGCCTTGGTTTTCATGTCAGCCAAGTTGAGGTCTTCGAACACTAGAAGCGTTCCAGCCTTCGCCTTGCTTGACAATGCCATCCGCAAACCAAGCGCACGAACTTTCTTGTTCAGCGATGGGTTGAAGTCGCGAAGACGGGCACCGTGAGCTTTACCACCACCAATGAAGATCGGCGCGCGACGGTTACCGTGACGGGCGACACCGCCACCCTTCTGGTTACCGAATTTCTTACCGGTGCGGTTGACGTCGCTCCGTTCCCGGGTTGCGCGAGCGGTGCCACGTGCTTTTTCACGCTGCCAGGTGACAACGCGGTGAAGGATGTCGGCACGCGGCTCAATGCCGAATACATCGTCATTCAGATCGATATCGCCTTTGCCTTTAGCGTCGAGAGTTTGAACCTTGAGTTTCATGGCTTACGCTCCCTCGCCTTCTGGCTTAGTTTCTTCAGCCGCGTCCGCCGCAATTTCGGCATCCTGCTCAGCGATCTTTACGTCCGCTTCGGCGATCATCGCTTCGGCTTCAGCTGCAGTCGGGCCGGTATCTGTTTCGATGACCGCTGCTTCTTCGACCATGCCGGCTGGCGCATCTTCAGAAGCCGTTTCATCGGCGTTACGGCGCATTGCGCCGGGGAACGGAACGCCCTCAGGCAATGGCAGCTTCACCGCGTCGCGGATCAGCATCCAGCCGTTTTTCGCACCGGGTACGGAACCACGAACGAAAATCAGACCACGGCCTGCGTCGGTGCGTACAACCTGCAAATTCTGCTGAGTGCGCTGACGGTCGCCCATATGGCCAGCCATCTTTTTATTCTTGAAAACCTTACCCGGATCCTGGCGTTGGCCAGTCGAACCGTGAGCACGGTGAGATACCGAGACACCGTGCGATGCGCGCATACCACCGAAACCCCAACGCTTCATGGCGCCGGCAAAGCCCTTACCTTGCGTGTGACCGGTAATGTCAACGAACTGACCAGCAATGAAGTGATCAGCGGTCATGGTCGCGCCTACGGGAAGCAGACCATCTTCGTTATCAACGCGGAATTCGGCGACGCGAGCTTTTGGCTCGACTTGCGCTTTTGCGAATTCACCACGTTGCGGCTTGTTTACATTTTTCGCTTTACGGGCACCTGCACCAAGACGAACGGCAAAATAGCCATCGCGTTCCTGATTGCGTTCACCGACCACCTGGCAGCCTTCCAGCGCCAATACGGTCACGGGTACGTGACGGCCATCTTCCTGGAAGAGGCGCATCATACCCATCTTTTTCGCGATCACGCCAGTACGCATGATCATACTCCATACTTAAGTCAGAGGCCCGGCTGGCATGATTGCCAGGAGGGCGTGACGCCAATTCCAGCCCAGATTGTAGAAGCATGCCCCGTCCGGGCTAGGCACTGATTACTCTGCTAACAGAGCAATCCAGTAAGACGGGGAACGCGGCCCGGACCAAATCTTTCCCGAGGAAAAGCGTCCGGCGGTATTCCTATGTCTCACCCCGCTTGCGCGAGGAGTATCGGCTTACGCCAATTTGAT
>JANPAM010000313.1:0-5046 GCA_031429915.1 Sphingomonadales bacterium
GCGATAGTGTAACATAAAATTGCTATCGCGTTTGGCGTTAATAGGGTATGAACTTAACCGTGCGATCAGAAAGAACGTGCGAGATGCAAGGCAGGAATATCGCCCTTTACTGCCATGCTATGACGAATCGGGTGATGAGAAGGCAATACAGTAGATATGAATTTTGATCGCAAGCGTCGCGGTAAGGGCCGTGATAAAAGAGACGGTTTTGGTGACGAGAGTTACGACGGTTACCGGGCACCAGCTGGAAACGACTTTGGCGGCGGACGCTCTAGCGGCGGCGGCGGATACAACAGCGGCCCACCAAGCGGCGGTGGCGGCTTCGGCGGCGGCGCTCCACGGCGTGCTCCCGGCGGCCCACCAATGCCAGCTCAGGTAATCGGTTCGGGCAAAGGCGTCGTAAAGTTTTTCAACGCGCAAAAGGGCTTTGGCTTCATCCAGGTTGATGACCGCCCCGATGACGTATTCGTTCACATCAGCGCGGTCGAAATGGCCGGTTTGAGCGGCCTAGCCGAGGGCCAGCCGCTTGAGTTTTCGCTGGTCGATCGCGGCGGCAAGGTATCGGCGACCGATCTGGTCATCGACGGCGAACCAATGGCTGTAACCGATCGCCCCGCGCCCCGCGAACGCGAAGGCGGCTTTGATCGTGGCGGCGACCGTGGTGGCTTCCAGTCACGCGATAGCGGACCACCTCGTGGCGCACCGCAACGCGAAACCACCGGCGAACGCGCGAACGGCACAGTCAAGTTCTTCAACGATATGAAGGGTTTCGGCTTTATCCAGCGCGATGACGGTGGCGAAGATGTGTTCGTTCATATCTCCGCGCTCGAACGCTCTGGCATGGGTCAGGTCACTCAAGGCGACCGGCTTGCATTCGACATCGAAATCGACCGTCGCGGCAAATTCTCGGCGATCAATCTGGGCACCGCTGCCGAATAACTGGTTTACGAATTACAAAAGGGCGGGTGAGGCAGCATGCTTCGCCCGCCCTTTTTGTTTGTCCTTAAACGAGCGCGAATGCCTGCAACGCTAGGGCTATGCCCCAGCCAAGCAACAACGCTCCTGACACCCAGCGGATCGGTTTTAACGGCACGACCTTAGCGAGCCGTTCGCGCAAGATTACTGCGGGGACAGTCGCGGCCATGATACCTGCAAAGCCGCCGACCGCCGCCATTCCCCAAAAATCATTGCGGGCAGACTGCGCGACGATGATAAACTGGCTCTTGTCGCCTAATTCTAGGATGAACAGGCCGAGGAAGGCGGTTACGAATGCAGGCGTCTTCCACCCCGATAGCGGATCGACCACCCGCCGCCACATCAACATTCCGGCGCCTGCGAATATATAGGCCATTCCGGCGAAAAGCTTCAGCGGCGCTTCGCTGATCCACTCGTCAATTACCGACCCACCTGCGGCTGAAATCGTGCAATTGAGTAAAGTCGCGAATGCCAACCCTGCCAGCACCGCGCCGTTCCTGTGGTAACGCAACGCCAAAGCCGCCGCCAAAATCTGGGTCCGGTCGCCCATCTCGGCGAGGAAGACGGACAGGAAAGTGGAGAGCAGCGCGTCCATGGCAGCGGGTTAGCACAAAGCATTTAACATTGGTTCACCCTTAAACCCGTTCGTGTCGAGCGAAGACGAGACACCGTGCAGTACTGATGGGCCTCTCGTCTTCGCTCGAGGCGAACGGAGAGGAGGAGTCGAAGCCTAACTTGGCAACCGTATCGCAACCGATGCCAGCAGTGATTGAGTGACCGCCGGGCTCAACTGCGAACAACCAATCGCATCGCTTAATATCCCGGAGAAACTTGAAATCACCGAATCGGCACCACCGCTGTGAACCACGCGGCTCATCGTGGCTTCGAACATGCTCGCAATTTCGGCAACTGCTGTGAAATGATGCGCAACTGCGGTGTGGCGGATGCTTTCAAGTCGGACCAAGAATTGCAGCGGATTGGCGTCAAACGACGTGTAAGAAAGCGCCTCCAAAAGGTCACTCAACTCGGCTCGAATCTGCATTTGCCGATCATGATCCATATCCATGGCAATTCCCCCATGCCCCTTGTTCCAGTCAAGTGTGCGCCAACATGGTTAATAACCGCTTAAAGCCGTCATATTGCGACTCAACGCTTGACTTTAGCCCCCTAAACCAGCATTGGCCCGCGTCTGTGAACGGGCGGGTGCTTTGCCGCCATTCCGTTTTTAACGAAATTCAACTCGAAGGAATGGGCCATGGCGAAGCCAGCCACGATCAAGATCAAGCTCGTCAGCACCGCTGACACCGGCTTTTTCTATGTGACAAAGAAAAACCCGCGCAACATCACCGAAAAGATGACGTTCCGCAAATACGACCCCGTCGTGCGCAAGCATGTCGAGTTCAAGGAAGCCAAAATCAAGTAAGCCCAAGCGCTGCTTGAATAGGTATCGATCAGGGCGCTTTTGGCGCCCTTTTTGATTCGGTACAGGCTTCCGCGATTGCGGTTACATGCCGCAGATCGGTACCGCAGCAGCCCCCTAATACGGTAATGTGCGGGAACCGCTCGATTAGCGCTTTATGCCGCGACGCCAGATCTGCCGGATCACCAATGTCGAGCTCAGTCATCGCATCGAGTTCGGCGTGACTGCAGGTGGAGGCATTCGCGCGAACACCGCGAATACGGGCCGTCCACACCGCGTTTTCCTCCAAAGACCCGGCGAAATGGGTGGGGTGTGCACAGTTGATCATATAATAAGCGGGATAGTCCTGCGTCGCTTCGTCGACGGCAGCAACGGCGTCGGCCAGCCGGTCGCCTGTGGGGAGGCGGCCATCGGTTTCTACGGTGAAGCTAATCGCAACCGGCACATGAAGCGCCTTTGCAGCCTGTGCCAAGCCAATCGCTTCGGATATGTTGGTCATGGTTATGGCAGAAATCATGTCGACGCCTGCGGAATGAAATATCTGTGCCTGATGTGCGTGATAAGCCTGCGCCTCATCCACGCTCATGATCTGCCCCGGGTCATAGCCGTCACCGCGTGGGCCAATGCAACCACTAACGACTATCGGGCTTGCATCGGTTTGATATTCGTCCCGAAGGCCCATCAGCATTGAAATGGCATCCCTGTTCAGCGCATCAAGCACTGCCTGCGTCATGCCGAGAGGCTCTGCCCAATCCGGGCTTGAGCGCCAGGTGGCGCTTTCAAGTACAAGCCCTGTGTCCATCCGCTGCGCAAGCTCCAGAAAGCCCCGATAGTAATCTTCGAGTGCACGCCGACCGCCATCGGTTTGTAGGAGGGTTATCGACGCAAAATACGGCAGGTCGATCCCCCGGTTAAACAGGATGTCGGTCTCAAGCCCGGCGTCGGTCAGGAACAGTCTTTCGAGCTGTGGAAGGGTCGCGATGGCCATGGGCGTATCCTCGATGCTTTTGACTTCGCAAATGTATAGAAAACCCCGTCGTGCGCAAGCATGTCGGGTTCAAGGAAGCCAAGATCGAGTAAGCCCAAGCGCTGCTTGAATAGGGTATCGATCAGGGCGCTTCGGGCGCCCTTTTTGATTCGGTGTTTCGAGACTTTGTGGCTTACAAAAGAACCTTAAGCATCCCTAGAAACTGTTCGGTTGCCGCCGTCACTTGATAAATGTTGGGTAACAGATCGAAAATATCCAGCGCAATGACCGGTCCAGCTACTTTGCCGGTCGATGATAAAGCTGCATCAACAAGTTTAGTCCCACGTTCACCACTCCATGCGAGCACTTTTTTTGTAAATTCGAGTAGCTTTCCTGAATGGCGTACAAGTGTTTCAGGATTTGGCTTTTGGGCCGCAACTTCATTTTGTAGCGAAAGTACCGATGCTTTTAATTCGGCAATATCCAGTTTTGACGCTGGTACATCCGCTAATGTTTCGGGTGGATGATTGTGACCGAACCTCGCAGAAGAAAAATCAATTGCATCAATTTTGGTAGATAGCTCGCTCAGCTTGGATAATAAATCGTCTCGGGCTTCGTTATAGCCATGCCACAATCGCTGACCTGCTCTATCGTCGGCAGCGAATGCCCTGCCTCTAATTTCAATTTCTTCGCCATCTGCAAACTCGTCAGGCCTAATCCTCCAGTTCTGTGACGCAGCGGTTAGTTCGTTTGCGGCCATTTCGAGCGTTTGGCGGCTAAGATGTTTTCCGAAGTTGTGTTGTAACTCTTCGAGCGGGGTAACCACATCTCCCGGGGGCCATCGGTAGCTCTTCTTTATCCCCGCCATTGCGTCTTGGTCGGGGTCACAGAACAGATCCCTGAACCATTCAATGAGCGCCGAGTGTTGCTCATAAAAATCCAGACCTACGATTTCCCTTACCGTCATGACCATGACGAAAGGCTAGCTGGTTTGGAGGGAGATATCAATCTATCGGCTACCCAACAATCCCCCGCACCGCCTCCAGAAACTTCATCACTGACACCGGCTTCGACAGATAGCCGCGCGCGCCTGCTGCTCTTATCCGCTCCTCGTCGCCTTTGCCGGCATAGGCGGTCACCGCCAGCACGGGGATCGTGGACAAGGCGGCGTCCTTCTGCATCGCCTCGATCAGGTCGATGCCGCTGACATGCGGCAACTGGATGTCCATGATGACAAGGTCGGGGGCAAACATCCGCGCCTGTTCAAGCGCCAACCGCCCGTCGCGCACGCCATCCACGGTGAACTGGTGCGCGCGTAAAAGGTCGGTGAACAGCTTGAGGTTCAACTCATTATCCTCAACGATCATCACCTTTTTCGTCATTACCGCTCTTTTCCCGCTTTGCGTTCGACTGGAGCTTCGCTTAAGCGAAAGCCATGCGCGAAACAAATAGCAAGTTGGACCCGTCCGGAATGGCGTTTCAGGCATTGGCCTGGGCGTTGATGGACGAAAAGCGCGCCGAGCGGTTGCTGGCGCTCACCGGGCTGACACCCGAAGGCTTGCGCGCCAGCATCACCGAACGCGGGACTCAGGCGGCGATATTGTCGTTCCTTGAGTCGTATGAACCCGACCTTATTGCCTGCGCTGCCGTCATCGGCGTGTCGCCCGCGGTGCTGGTGCAGGCG
>JANPAM010000314.1:0-7152 GCA_031429915.1 Sphingomonadales bacterium
TTTCTCGACCATGTCGATAGGCTGCCGGGAGCGCTGCAAGCACGCATTCAACAGGCGCTAGAGGATCGGGCCATTCTCCCGATGGGTGCAAACCAGACTCAGGCCACGAGCTTCCGAACTATTTCGGCGACAGATGCCGACTTGGCTAAGATCGTGGAGCGCGGTGATTTCGATCCCTCATTATACTACCGGTTAAGCGCGTATAATCTGGAGGTTCCCCCGCTGCGTGCGCGGCGCGGCGACGTTGTTGTTCTGTTTCGTGCCTTTCTTGCCGAAGCGGCTGAAGAGCTCAAGCGCGATCCTCCGGTGCTTTCCGCATCCATCTGGAACCGGCTGCAAAATTATGACTGGCCGGGTAACGTCCGCGAACTGCGCAGCTTTGCTGCGAATGTGGTACTCGGCCTTGGCGAGAGCGAAGCGGCAAGGCGGCCAAACATTTCGACCGAAGACCAGCCCGGTTTGAAAGATGCAATCGCTGCGTTCGAAGCGGATATGGTCCGGGCTACGCTTGACCGGAACGGCGGGGATATCGCTGTCACCATCGCTGCGCTGAAATTGCCGCGGAAGACGTTCTACGACAAGCTTACGCGTTATGCGATCAATCCGAACGATTACCGCGCGACCCGTTCCCGGCGCTAACGAGCGAACATCCATCCGGCCAGCATTAGCCCTCCAATAATGACGATAAAGCGGATGAGGCCAGCGGGCAGCCAGCCCAACAGTCGGGCACCGATCAGGCTTCCCAGTACTCCGCCCGAACCGAGCGAAAATACAACGGGCCAGTTGACTAGGCCCGACGTGGCAAACACTAGAACCGCCCCCAGATTGATCGCCGCGATAAGCACATTCTTGATTTCCCCCGACGCTCTGGGCTCGTGCCCCGACAGACCCAGAATCGCCAAAACAAGAAAGCTGTTCCCACCACCAAAATATCCGCCATATATTGTCAGTGGCGCAAACAGGCCTGAAAATACGCGCGTGTCCGCAAACCTACCGCTCCACATGGTTATCGCCGAAACGCCGCTGGCCGCGTATATTGCTGTCGCCAGCAGCACCAGCCACGGCACGAGGTTATTGAATATCGGCGATGCGGTTGCCAGCAACAATGCCGCGCCCGCCGCTCCGCCAAGAATGGCTATTCCGAGCAACAGCAAAGGCCGACCAAGCTGCACCTCGCTCAACCGGTGCCTTACGCTCCAGCCAGCCGCCAGCTGACCTGGGCTTAAAGCCACGGTCGATGTCAGATTGGCGATGCGTGGATCAAGCCCGGTCACGCTCAACACACCCAATGTCAGGATAGGCCCGCCGCCCGCCATCGCATTGACGAGACCAGCGAAGAGCCCGGCGAGGAATAATATAAGATGATAAAACCATCCATCCATGCTTTGTGTCTTTGCAGAATCGCGGTTGAAGCTAAATCTTTAATTCGGGGCGACCACCGTATCGCCTTATCGTCGTTCGCCGAAAAAATCGGCGATATCATCGAACGCCTTTAGATCGCACTTGATGTAAATTCGCAAAGCTGACAGCCTGTTTTCATAAGAATTGCTGGGGAGTCATAATGAACTATTTTTCAAAAGCAGCTTTGTTGTTGGGCACTGCGGTCGGGGTAAGTTTTTCGGGGGCCGCAATCGGACAAACTCCACCTGCTGATGACAAGGCACCGAAATGGGACGTTGCCGCCCCTCCCGGATTGACGGTGCGCGAGATCGCTATCGATGTGAGTGAGGGTTCGTGGATGAACCTTGATGTCAGCCCGAATGGACAGACACTGGCGTTCGATTTGCTCGGTGACATTTACACCATGCCGATTTCGGGCGGAACGCCCACGCGCATTGCCGATGGCTTACCGTTCGAAACACAGCCGCGCTTTTCGCCCGATGGCAGGCGCATCGCCTTTACCTCGGACCGGGGCGGCGGCGATAATATCTGGATAATGAATGCCGATGGCTCGGACAAACGACAGATGAGCAAGGAAGATTTTCGACTGCTCAATCAGGCAAGCTGGAGCCCCGACGGCCGCTTTATCGCGGCGAAGAAGCATTTTACCACCGGGCGTTCGCTCGGCACCGGTGAAGTCTGGCTGTATCATGTATCGGGTGGCGGCGGCGTCGTGCTGGTTAAGAAACCCAATGAGCAGCACCAGAAGGAACTCGGCGAGCCGATTTTCGCGCCCGACGGCAAGCACATCTATTATACCCGCAACATCACGCCGGGTGCGACTTTCCAATATGCGCAGGATTCTAACGGCGAAATTTTCAATATCGAACGGTATGAGATCGACACGGGGAAGACCGAGGCGGTGGTGACCGGGGCTGGCGGAGCGGTTCGACCGACACCTTCGCCTGATGGCAACAAGATTGCCTTTGTTCGGCGTGAGCGGACCAAATCGAAATTATATGTGAAGGACTTCACCACTGGTGAAGAGCGCAAGATTTATGACTCGCTCGATCAGGATGTTCAGGAAACCTGGGCGGTAACGGGCGTCTATCCGAATATGGACTGGTCGCCCGACAGCAAGAACATCTATTTCTGGGCAGGCGGTAAAATCCGGCGCGTCGACTGGGCATCGGGCGCGGTCGTCGACGTTCCGTTCCGCATATCTGACACGCGCGGTGTTATCGACCCGCCTCGTCCGGCTATCGAAGTGGCTCCAACCGAGTTTCAAACCAGCATGCCACGCAGCGTTTCAACCTCGCCCGATGGACGAAGCATAGTGTTCGAGACATTGGGCAAATTGTGGACGAAGCCTGCGGGTGGCGGCACTGCAAAACGGCTGACTTCGACATCGGCCGAAATGGAGGGCTATCCGTCATGGTCGCGCGACGGCAAATCGATTGTTTATGTCGCTTGGACAGACAAGGGGCTTGGCGAAATCCGCGTGGTTAGTGCTGGCGGCGGCGGCCCGCGCAAAATCACTCAGCAAGCCGGGCATTATGCACGGCCCCGCTTCTCGCCCGATGGGAAGACAATCGTCTTTGAGAAAGGCCAGGGCGGCGGCTTGACCTCGCCATTGATGTCCGATGCGCCCGGCGTTTACCGAATTTCGTCGACGGGCGGTGCGGCAACGCGGATCGCGTCTGGTGTCGGCAATCCACATTTTGGCAGCAGCAACGACCGTGTTTTTCTGACCGAGCCGGGGCAGAACAAACGCCAATTGGTCAGCACTGACCTGAACGGCGAAGCCAAACGCGCTCACGCGACGGGCGAATTGGCGACAACCTATGAAGTTTCGCCCGATGGCAATCACTTTGCCTTCCGCCAGAATTACGAAGCGTTCGTGATGCCGCTTATGCCCGGTACGCAGGAGGTCAGCGTTTCGCCAAGCGGCGGAGCATTGCCGGTGACCAAGGTCAGCAGCGGCGGGGCCGACTATATCCACTGGAGTGGTAACGGAAATTCGCTCCATTGGGCGTTGGGACCGACGCTGTATTCGGCGCAGACAGCTTCACTGTTCCCGAGCGCACCCTTGGCCAAGGATGCGAAACCAACGAAATTCGTTGCGCCAAAGACGGGTGTTTCGCTGGCCATGCCTATAACCAGCAACCGGCCATCGGGCATCGTTGCGTTCACCGGCGCTCGGCTTGTTACAATGGCGGACAAGAGCGGCGGAATTATCGACAATGGCGTTGTATTGGTTGAAAACGACCGGATTAAGGCGGTTGGCCGGGCTGGCGAACTTGCCATTCCGGCAGGTGCAAAGACCGTTGATGTAACGGGCAAGACAATAATTCCCGGCCTCGTCGATGCCCATGCTCACGGACCATACGGCGTTGATGAAATGACGCCTCAGCAGAACTGGGTCAACATGCTGAATTTGGCGATGGGCATCACCACACGGCACGATCCGTCCAGCAGTGCGGCGACCGCATTTCCGGCGGTCGAGATGCAGCGGGCTGGGCTGATAGTGGGGCCGCGATCATTCTCCACCGGTGAGATTGTGTACGGAGCCAAAAACGCCGATGTTTATGCGCAGATCGATAGTTTCGACGATGCACTCGCGCATGTCCGTCGACTTAAAGCGCAAGGCGCGCATAGCGTTAAAAACTACAACCAGCCACGTCGCGAACAGCGTCAGCAGGTAGTAGCCGCGGCATTGCAAGAAAATATGCGTTCGGTCGCCGAGGGTGGTTCGCTGTTCGGGATGGATATGAATCTCATCGCCGACGGCAACACAACAGTTGAACATAATGTGCCGCTCGACGTGTTTTACGACGATGTGTTGCAATTCTTTTCGAAATCGAAGGTTGGATATACGCCGACTTTGGTCGTGACCTACGGCGGTCCGGCGGGCGACCCCTATTGGCGTTCGCATACCGACGTTTTCCGACACCCGTTGATGGCAAAGCATTATCCGCCGACCGAACTCGCGGCGAACAATGCTCGCCGCGAAATTGCCCCCGAGGAGGATTATGTCGACGACAACAGCGCTCGCGAGGCACACAAGCTGGCGAAGCTAGGCGTGCCGGTGTCGATCGGTGCGCATGGGCAAGAGGCCGGGATCGCAGCTCATTGGGAAATGTGGTCTTTCGTGCGCGGCGGTATGTCGCCGGTCGAGGCGTTGGCAGCGGGAACAATCGAATCTGCGCGGTCGCTTGGTTATGACAAGGATGTCGGTTCGATCGAAGCAGGCAAGCTAGCCGACCTCGTGATCCTTGATGCCGACCCCAGCGTCGACATTCGCAACTCCGACAAGGTCGCCAAGGTCATGATTGGCGGCAGGCTCTACGATGCGGCGACACTGAACGAAGAGGTTACCGGTACTCGCAAGCGTTTACCTTATTATTGGGAATAGGTGCGGTTTATTCGCGCGGCTTACGTAATTTGCGAACCCGCGCGAATAGCCCCGGACTCGAGAATGGCTCGAACAGGTCCTCGGGCTTTTCAGGGTCAAGGACCGCATTCTCGGCAATGACTTTATCGGCTTCGTCGAGCTCGGGCAGTTCGAGAAGGCGGAGGTGCGGACCATTGCCTTTTTCGTTTTTAATGATGTGCTGCATCGATGTTCCGGCATCGAGCAACTGAGTCACTCTTTCGGGCGACAGTCCGCAATGTTCGGCAAGCAGTGAAGCGCGCAGCGCCTTGATGTTATCACACGCGCTTTTATTTCCCGGACGGTCGCAATCTATGAAAATATCGCATTCGCTATCCAGCCCAAGCGAACGGTTGTTCATATTGGCCGAGCCTATGCGTAATATCCGGTCGTCAATAATCATGAGCTTGGCATGAACGTAAATCGGCTCGCCACCTGTGGTATGCGGGACATATATCGAAAAACGCTTTTGCTTGTCATGCTCGGCAATCGCGCGAAGCAGTTGAGCGCGAGCGCCGTCCATCGCTTTTTGTTCAAGCCAGCCGTCAGCCGTCTTGGGGCTGACGATGATGATTTCGGGCGGGTCGGGTTCGGCCATTCGTTTGGCGATGGCATCGGCGATTTTGGGCGAAGCAAAATACTGGTTTTCGGCGTAAATGAATTTCTTTGCCTGCGCGATTTGCTCCAGAAACAGGTGTTTAATTTCATGAATTTCGCCCGCATTTTCATATTCGGCGCGGGTGCGGGCGATGCCCATTTCGACAAACTGGTAGTCGGCGGCAAGGAATTCGGGCCACGGTGATGCCGCATCGGCGGGGCAGGGGTCAAGCGGGTCGCCGCCAGCTAACGCCCAACGTGCCCGGCTAAGCGCCGCCAGCGCAGCCGCAGCTTCGCCCTCGACCAGCATCGTGCAGTCATGCCATGGGCCATAAAGTTTACCATTTGGTCGTCTACGCCGTACGTCATTGTCGAGATGCGCTCGCGTGTCCCAGCGGTCGGCGGTCATGTCGATACCGCCGCATGCCGCCATTTTGTCGTCGATGATCACGATCTTTTGATGATGGCTGCATCCCACCGGATGAGCTCCATCAAGCTTGAACTGGATCTGCTTGTGCATCGCCCATTTGGCGACATCGACCATGGTCGAACCGCGCCCAAGCATTTTCAGCGCTCCGATATTCCACTTAAGCAATTTGATTTCGAGGCTTGGTGTTCGGTCGGCAAGCCATAGGATGAAATCGCCAAGCCTTTTTGGTGGATCGCCCTTTTTCCGGCGGCTTCGAGTCAGATCAATCCGGGTATCGAAATCCCACCCAATCAGCATGATTCGGTGCTTTGCATTCATCATCGCTGCCTGGATTATCTCGTAATAATCGGCAGCGTCGATAACGGGGTGAGCTCGGGTTGCCTTGGCATGGCACCAGATGCTGTCGCTTTCGGATTTGTCAGGGTTCATTCGGCCTCCTTCCCTCGCTTATATCAAGCAAAACGCATTGCACGACAAAAAGGCGACTCCACATTGCTGAAAAATGGAATATAGAACAAATCATGAACAATGTTCCAGCCTTGCCCGATTCGGTGCTTGCCTTTCCGAATATGGGGGAATGGCGAAAGGGCAAGGCGGCGCATCGTGACAATCTCTTTACGCTTGGCGCACAGGAGGTCGATGCGCGGTTGCAAGGCGGTTTGTCGCGTTCCGCTTTGCACGAATTATTTGCCGCCGAAAGCGGCGATGTTGCAACCGCGTCCGCATTTGCTCTGCTACTGGCGCTCCGGCTGCCCGAACCAAAGGGCAAGATATTCTGGATTGGCGAGGAAAAACAGGAACGTGGCGCGGGTCGGCTTTATCCGCCGGGGCTTGCCGGTCTTGGTTTGGACCCCTCGTCCATCATACTGGTTCGCACTGCGAACATGCTCGACGCCTTGCGCGCGGCGGCGGACGCTAGCCGATCAAAGGCGGCATCGGCGGTCATTATGGAGGCGCGTGGAGGTGCACGGATGATCGACCTGACATCAACTCGCCGCCTGTCTCTCGCAGCGGCGGAAACCGGAACGTTGGCGCTGTTACTGCGAGTTGATGCGATGCCGGTGCCAAGCGCGGCATCGACCCGTTGGCAAATACGGTCTGCACCATCGCAGGCATTGCCTGCGAATTCGCCCGGTCTGACGACATTCGACATCAGCCTGCTTCGATATCGCGGCGGCATTGCGCCTTTCGAGGCGAGAGTGAATTGGGATCATGAACGACAAACTTTCCATGACGCGCCGGTATCTGGCGGTCTTTCTGCCGTTACTTTCGGCGGAGAGGCTGATCCGGATATCAGGACAACCGCCTGACG
>JANPAM010000315.1:0-2068 GCA_031429915.1 Sphingomonadales bacterium
TGCCAAGACGCACGATCGTCAATTTATGCTTTGGCGAAACAAGCACAAATTGCCCCAAATGACCGAGCGCGGAAAACACGTCGTGCGGGCCTTTGTCGGGGAATAGCACCTGATCGCGGCCATCGTTCCGTTTTCGGTTGAGCCAGATATGTCCGCCATAGCTATTGTCGGTCGAGCTCGGCTTTTTCATGAAACGCGTCCAGCTTGTCGGAAGCAACTGCGCTGCCCGGACCGAACCATTATTTCGCAGAAATTCGCCGAACTTAGCCCAATCACGCGCAGTCGCATGAATGACGCTGCCACCCAGCATCGTCCCGTTGCGATCAAATTCAGGAAAAGCGCTCGTCATTCCGAGCGGCTCGAACAACCGCCCGCGCGCATATTCAAGCATCGCGTCGCGGCGCACTGCGGGGTCTTTGCTATCCGTCAGCGAACGAGTCATGATGTCCGCCAGGATTATGCTGGTTGCCGAGCTATATTCAAACTTCTCGCCCGGTTGTGCTTCCAGCATCCGACCCTCGGCATAAAGCGCAGTATTTTCGCGGCCATCGAGGAACAGCATTCGGGTAGTATCGGCGTCCTGGATTTCGAGATCACTGTCTGGCTCCAACCCTTCTGTATGGTCAAGCCCCGAGGCCATATGAAGCAAATGACGGAGCGTTATTTTCGCGCGAGGATCGCCTGGGTTCTGCCATTCGGGCACAGGTGCTGGTTCATCGAGCGCCAATCGGCCGTCGGCAATCATCAGACCAATGAGTGTTGCGGTCACACTCTTCGCCATCGACCAGCTAATCAGCCGTGTATCGCGGTCATAGCCTGGTGCGTAACGTTCGGCGATAACTCTGCCGCCCTGCATGATTACCAGCGCTCGTGTTTCCGAAAGCGCAGGGTCATCGAACATCGGCGCGATTGCCGCTGCCAGCTTGGTTTTGCTGACGGTCGCATCATCAACGATCATGGACGGACCGGCGGCCACCGATGCTTGCTCGGGTTCGGCTCCGCACGATACCAGCGCCAAAGCGGAGATTGCAGAAAAAGCGGTTGCGGCGAAGCGGGATTTGTTTCTAGGCATTGCTGGCATCGATGCACCAACAGGAGGGTTAATGGCAACCGCAACTTTGAAGCCCGCCACAAGAGCACCCCGCAGCCGGTTCCGCACCGCGCGTAATGTTGCGTTGGCCGTGGTCGCCATTGGGGTGCTTTGGCTCGTCTGGAATTGGGGCAGCATCAAGGGGCAAGCGCAGTTGGGGGCCGCGTACGGCGCGCATGTGGCTTGCTCATGCCGGTATATCGCAGGACGCGATCTAAAAAGCTGCGAGACCGATTTCGAACCGGGGATGGAGTTGGTTAGCGTGTCCGACGACCCCGAAAACAAGCGCATAACCGCATCTGTCCCGTTTCTGGCCGAGGCAGTTGCCGAGCGACGCGGACTATTTGGCTGTGTGCAACTAAATGAAGCCGAGATCGACGCGCTTTAGGCGGCAGCAACCCATTTAGTTGCCGCAGTCTCCTCAATCCATGCACCGCCAAGCACACGCTCGCCGTCATAAAGCACAGCCGCCTGCCCCGGGGCGACGCCGTATTCGGGATTGTCAAAGCGCAACCAGTCGCCGTCCAATCGTGCAGGAACCGGCTTTGCCATCGAGCGAACCTTGGCCATGATCGGACGCCCCTGGACTTCGCCAAGCCAATTGGCGTCGACCACCCGCGCGGCACCGACGGCCAATGCTTCGCGGGGGCCGACAAATACTTGCCGTGTCGCTGCTTCCAAACGGATAACGTATAAAGGCACCGGCTGTCCGCCGATGTCGAGACCTTTGCGCTGACCAACGGTGTAGTGGATCATTCCCTTGTGGTGCCCAAGCACGCGCCCATCTAGATGGACGATATCGCCACCATTATCAGCGTCAGGCCGGATTTTACGGACAACACTGGCATAATCGCCGTCTGGTACGAAGCAGATGTCCTGGCTGTCAGGCTTCATCGCCACGACGAGCCCCAATTCTTGCGCGATCGCACGCACCTGCGGCTTCGGCATACCGCCTAGAGGAAAGCGCAGATAGTCGAG
>JANPAM010000316.1:0-8983 GCA_031429915.1 Sphingomonadales bacterium
CTGCAATCCGCCGATTCTGCTCCAAAGATTGCTGCTCTCGTATTCCTATCAGTGTTCATTTTCTACGGCGTGTTGGGCGCCGTTGCCTTGGTCTATTATGCCAAATTTTTTCGTGTCGCAGTTGAAGGCATGTCGCTCCACAAGCTCGATTTCGCTTTTCCCGCGCGAACGATGGACTGGATCAAGCTGTTTCTCGGCGATGCGGGGCTATATCTGCTCGCGGCATTGCCGGTTGCAGTCATTTTGGGTGCGACGGGCTTGCTTAGCTCATTCGAAATGCCGCTGCCCGGCGAATCGACTGCCGCGTTCGAAAGCAGCATAGTCATCGTGGTCGTTGCATTTTCGGTGTTGCCATTCGCATTGATCGGCCCGTTCATTCGCTATCGTCACTGGAAATTTTTCGTGACCCATATGGAAGCTTTTGGCGAGGTTAATCTTGACGAGTTGACTCAGTCCGAAACCGTTGTTGCAAGACACGGCGAAGGCTTGCTCGATGCGTTCGATGTCGGGGCGATCTAATCTATGACCACGTTCTCCGCATGGCATTATGATGGCAAGTCAGCGGTCAGACGCAGTGTTGAGGTGCAGATAGTCGCAAACAGTTTCCTTCTGCTCGAAACCGAACGCCGCCACGGGCCATTTGCATTTGCCGACCTTAATTACATTGGCGAAAAAGATGGCGCAGACGTTTACGGGCTGGACGAAGACGACGGCTGGCGGCTCGGGCTGACAGGAAGCGTTCCTGTCGAAATTGCCACCAATCTCCCCGCTAAACGCAATTATGGCGGATGGATCGACCGGCTCGGTATTGGTCCCGCAGCCGCTGGATTTGCTGTGGTTAGCGCCGCCGTGGTCGCTGTGGTACTGCTCACCCCGCAATGGCTCGCGCCGCTCATCCCACCAAGCGTCGAACAGTCGATGGGCAATGCGCTGGTCGGTGATTTCGGCGGGCGGTTTTGCCATACGAAAGCGGGTTCAGCAGCGCTCGCCAAGCTGGTCAATTCGCTCGACGCCAGCCCGCAGGATTTGCAGGTCGAAGTTGCCAAGATCGATATGCTGAACGCCGTCGCGCTACCCGGCGGTAAGGTCATCCTGTTTGATGGCCTGCTCAAACAAGCCAAGTCAGCGGACGAGGTCGCAGGCGTGCTCGCGCATGAAATCGGCCATGTCCGCGAACGCCATGTCATGCAGTCGCTGCTCCGACAACTGGGCTTGTCGGTGGTGCTCGGCGGGTTGGATGGCACGGGCGGCAGCATGTTGAGCGGGGCGTTGTCGGTCAGCTACACGCGAGGATCAGAACGCGAGGCCGACGGATATTCGATGAAGGCACTGTCGGGCGCTGGAATCTCTCCGGTTGCGACCGCCGACTTTTTTAACCGGCTCGCGAAATTGTCCGGAGAGGCCAAAGGCAACAAAAGGCTGACCGCGATGACCGGCTATATTTCGAGCCATCCCTTGTCCGCCGAACGCAAAAAGGCGTTCCAGAACAGCATCGTCAAGGGCAAGGACTATAAACCGGCCCTGACCCCGACCGAGTGGACTGAGTTGAAGACGATGTGTGCTCAGGACCGGACGGCAAAAGAGGGCTTTGGTCTCGATTTCTAGTGACGCCTGCGTTAAGGGTTGAGCAAATCCAAGGAGTTTTAAGCATGTTCAACCGCCTGTTCGTCGATCATCCCAAGAGCGTCGATGAAAATTATGTCGAACATTTCCGCGTCGCCGGAAGCTTTGGCGTCGCGATGATCTGGGGCGGAATCAAGGCGCTGGTCCACGCGATTGTGCCGGGCATGTGCATCACATCGGGCAGCGACACAATAAAGCGCCTCAACCACATCATCGTCGAACAACGGCGCGCCAAAGGGCAGGCAGTGACCGAGATGCTGACTGTCGATTGGGTGATTTGACGGCTCCGTATCCTCCCTATTTCGCAGAAATGGGGAGGTGGCTGGCGTTGCGATTAGCAACGACTGACGGAGGGGCCAGCAACGTCGAAGGCCCCTCCGTCATCCGCTTCCGCTTCGCTACAGCGAATGCCACCTCCCCAAATCTTCAATTTAGGGAGGATTGAGTATATGACCGAACCCGAACCCTCCTACCTAACCCGCCCGGACGGCGTCCGCCTCGCCTACCGGCACCAGCCGGGGCGCGGCCCAACTATCGTTTTCCTTCCCGGCTATATGTCCGACATGCTTGGATCGAAGGCTGATGCGCTAGCGAACTGGGCGGCGGCGCAAGGGCGAGCAATGCTGCGCCTCGATTATTCGGGCTGTGGCGAAAGCGACGGCGCATTCGAAGACGGCACGCTCGATATCTGGCGTGACGACGTGCTCGCGGTGATCGCCCTCGCCGCGCCTGGGCCAGTCATTCTCGTCGGTTCATCGATGGGCGGCTGGCTGATGCTGCTGGTCGCAGTTGCGCTTGGCAACCGCGTGTCGGCTATGGTCGGCATTGCAGCGGCTCCCGATTTCACCGACTGGGACCTGACCGACGACGACCGGCGCGACATGGTCGACAAGGGCCGGATCGAGCGACCGAGCGACTATGGATTTGAGCCCATGGTCGTGACTCGTGCATTCTGGGAATCTGGCAACCGCAATTTGAAGCTGAAGAGCGAAATTGCCATCGACTGCCCTGTCCGGCTGATCCACGGCCAGCAAGACCCGGACGTTCCTTGGAACTTATCGCTTCAACTGGCGCAGAAGTTTCGTTCATCCGACGTGCAGACGATGTTGATAAAGGACGGCGACCACCGGCTGTCGCGCGACGCAGATATTGCTTTACTGATTGATGTTGTAGCGAAGCTGACGGTTGGACTTTAGAAATAGCCGTCACCCTGAAATTGTTTCAGGGTCCATCGCGCCCAACAACTGCCGGTTGCCGCTGATAAATAGACCCTGAAATAAATTCAGGGTGACGAAAATTAGGAATTTGCTTGTGCTAATTGCCTTACTCCTCCTCCAATTAGCCGCAATGGTCGGCGATAGACCGCTCCCTACGCTAAACGAACTCCAGTTCGAGGAGTGCATTACCCTCGCTCGAACCGACCCGGCATCGGCGGTAATGCAGGCGGGCGAATGGGTACAGGAAAAAGGCGATTATCTGGCAACCGCCTGCCACGCGCTGGCGCTCGCTAACGACTTCCGCTTTGCCGAGGCAGCGCCGTTGTTTATCGACGCAGCACAGGGGGCCGATGCCAACGTCGACAAACGCGCGGCGCGTTTCTGGGCTCAAGCTGGCAATGCAGCGATTGCCGCCGACTTGCCCGACGAGGCGCTGGTATCGCTCGACAACGCATTGAAATCCAGCAGTCTCGGCAACCCCGAACGCGCCGATATCGAGGTTGATCGTGCGCGGACATTGGTCGCGTTGAACCGCGAAGCCGATGCGGTTGCAGCGCTCGCCGATGCGCGTCGGCACTCACCCGAAAATGCGACGGCGTGGCTGTTATCGGCCACGCTTGCTCGGCGGATGAACAAGCTGCCCGATGCGCTTGGGTTTATCCAGACCGCCGCAACACTGTCGCCGCGCGATCCGGCGGTTGCACTTGAGGCAGGCAATATTGCTGCTGCCGCTGGCGACTACGCGTCCGCCCGCAAGCAGTGGGAACAGGTCATCGCGATTGCCCCCGACAGCCGTCAGGCGACGACCGCGCAAAAGCAGTTGGCAGCACTCGGCGCTGCTCCGGCGACCACAGCCGCTGAGAGCCGCTGAACCGAAAAATATGCTTGAAATGTAGGATTTGGCCTGACAGATTCGCCGCTGCTCTTTGATATCGTTAGTTTATCCACTGGTCAAGAACGACCCGCAATGCGCTTGAATTGCGCAAAAGTCGCGAAAATGCGTGTCACCCAAATCCCGAAACCGTGTCACCCTGTGTCACCTTAGACGCTTTAGGCCCCTGCGAATCAGTCGAGATAATATTCGACCGTCGTCACGACGCGCACCTTTTTATAGGGCGAATCCGATACTCCCCAGCCGCCTGCGCTGTCTCCGTCACGCGCGGTGACTTCGAAATAGCCCTGAGTCGCCGATTTAATGCTGCCGACGCCGGTACCTGAATCTTTGGCAAATTGCTCAGCCGATTTACGCGCGTCTTTGGTTGCCTGCGCGATCATCGCCGGTTTGATGTCGTTCAATTTGGTGAAGGTGTAGCTCATGCCCGATCCCTCTTCCAATTCGACCCCGCTTTTGACCAGATCAAACTGGCGTTTAACCGCAGCTTCGGCCTTTTTGATATCATTGGTGCGAAGCGAAAGCCGCTGTTTGACCGTGTAAACGGGCGCGCCGTTCTCGTTATATTGCGAGACATTGGCGCCAGTCGGCTGCAATGCTTCGGCATCGAAACCGAGCGAGGTGAAAAATCCGCGGATCGCCTTGGTGTCGGCATCGACTTTGGTTTGCGCACTTTGGAGGTCGCCAGCTTTCGCCGAATAGGCAATCGTCCATGTCGCCAGATCGGCCGTCGCATCGCGCTCAGCCAGCCCGCGCACCGTGACCGCTCGGTCCGACTGCTTCATTCGGACCAGCCCGTCACCCATCAGGTAACCGCCAATCACAAGACCGGTTGCGAGCAACGCCGAACCCGCGATCCATGACTTGCCCTGATTAGCTGTCAAACGAGCGAGCCAACCATTATTTTGTGTGCCGTCTTCCATCTTGCCCATCCCTTTAAAAATGCGAACCGGTGCGCCCTTGTCTTGACGCGTTTACCGGCCCATATCCGATGCAAACCCGAAATGCGCTTTGCCTATAGCACGATGAACCGTGCTTGAATAGCGATGAATGGAGTAAGTTTGCGATGAAATATCTGCACACCATGATCCGCGTCAGCGACCCTGCAGCGACTATCCGTTTTTTTGAATTGCTGGGTTTAAAGGAGTTACGCCGTTTCGATAACGAGGCGGGGCGCTTTACCCTGATCTTTCTCGCCGCCCCCGGCGATGAGGACGCACAGGTCGAGCTTACGCATAACTGGGACGAGAGCGGTTACGGCGAAGGCCGCAATTTCGGTCATCTGGCCTACCGGGTAGATAACATCTACGAGACCTGCCAACGATTGCTCGGTGCGGGCGTGACCATCAACCGCCCACCGCGCGATGGACATATGGCGTTCGTTCGCAGCCCCGACAATATCTCGGTGGAGCTGTTGCAGGATGGCCATCTGGAACCAGTCGAACCTTGGGCGAGTATGCCGAATGTGGGGCATTGGTAATGGGCATCGAGGTCGTCCGTATTCCTGTTCTAAGTGACAACTATGTCTGGCTGGTACGCGAAAGCCAAAGCGGCGAGGTCATGGTGGTCGACCCGGCGGTGGCCGCACCAGTGCTCGCCAAAGCCGACGAACTTGGCTGGAAAATTACCCAGATCTGGAACACGCACTGGCATCCCGATCACACCGGCGGCAATGCCGAAATCAAGGCGGCGACCGGCTGCGTCATCACTGGTCCCAAGGCAGAATATGCTCGGATACCGACGCTCGACATTCAGGTGGAGGGCGGCGACACGGTCATGCTTGGGGCGGCTTCAGCCAAGGTAATCGACGTTCCTGCCCACACCGCCGGACATATCGCTTTCCACTTCACCGCTGACAACGCCGCCTTTGTCGGCGACACATTGTTCGCGATGGGTTGCGGACGGTTGTTCGAGGGGACCGCCGACCAGATGTATTCCAACATGCGAAAGCTTGAAGTGCTGGGCGACGAGACAGCGGTTTATTGCGCGCACGAATATACGCTGAGCAACGGCCGCTTTGCGCTGAGCGTTGAGCCGGACAATGCGGCTTTGGTCGAGCGGATGGCCAAGGTTACCGCGATGCGCGAACGCGGCGAGCCGACCGTGCCGACAACGATTGCGCTGGAACGAGCGACCAACCCGTTTATGCGGGCAAGCTCGGTCGAGCAGTTGGCGGCGAGGCGAGCAGCAAAGGACGCCGCCTGACCTAATGAAAATCCCGCGACTTCGGCAATATCCGCACATCGCGCGGGTGGCCGTGGCGCGGATGTTGCGGCCTTGCGAATTCGTCGTTGTGCGGTATCGGCACATTGGCGTCATGCTCTTGCGATAGCCGCTGCAACTCATATGTCCGGTCGGTCACCGTCGTCGCCATTAGGTGAACGACGCCTTCCTTGCTCCGCTGCACTTCACCTTCGATCACCATCAACCGCGACGCCATCACCGCCCGCCGCTGCCGTTCGAACAGCCGCGACCACAAAAGCGCATTGGTGACCCCGCTCTCGTCCTCGATCGTAATGAAGATCGCATTGCCTTTGCCCGGTCGCTGGCGAGTCAGGACAACACCCGCTGTCTTCACCCGCGCGCCATTTTTAGCCGCGCTGGTCTGCGCGCAACTCAGCACCCCTTCGCTGGCGAACAGCCCGCGCAGGAACTGCATCGGATGGCCTTTCAGCGACAACCGGGTCATCTGGTAATCCGCCGCGACATGCTCGGCCAGCGGCATTGCGGGGAGCATCGCATCAGCCTCTTCAGCCAGCTCTCGCGCATTGGCAGCGGCGAAAAGAGGCAGTTCGTCAGACGGCGTCCGCCTTGCCTCCCACGCCCCTTCCCGCCGATCAAAACCAAGCGAACGCACCGCATCGGCATCGGCGAGCAGATGCAAGGCAGGCGATGGCAGAGACGCGCGGCGGGCCATGTCCTCGATCGAGGTGAACGGCCGCTGCGAAACAATCGCGTTTGCCCAAGCCTCGCGAAAGCTATCGATCTGCCGCAACCCCAGCCTTAGCGCACCATTCTCAATACTGTTATCCCAGCCGCTGGCATTCACATCGATTGGCCTCACTTCGACATTATGCTGACGCGCATCTTGGACAAGCTGAGCAGGCGCATAAAAACCCATTGGCTGTGAGTTCAGCAAAGCCGCTGCAAAAATCGCCGGTTGATGACATTTTAACCAGGACGATATGTAGACCAGATGTGCAAAAGCCTGTGCATGGCTTTCGGGAAATCCGTACGAACCAAAGCCCTCGATCTGTTTGTAGCAGCGTTCGGCAAAATCGCGTTCATAACCGCGGCTGGCCATGCCCTCTATCATCTTGTCCTTATATTCAGGCATCGTCCCTACATTACGGAACGTGGCCATGGCACGGCGTAGTCCATTGGCTTCATCGGGCGTGAATGCGGCAGCGACCATCGCCAGCTTCATCGCCTGTTCCTGAAACAACGGCACGCCGAAGGTTCTGAACAATATCGCGCGGAGCTCATCGGGATCATGCGGTGGGGAAGGCGAAGGATATTCTACAACCTCCTCTCCATTGCGCCGCCTCAGATATGGGTGGACCATATCGCCCTCGATCGGCCCCGGACGGACAATCGCAACCTGAATGACAAGGTCGTAAAACTCCTTGGGTTTTAGCCGGGGAAGCATGTTGATCTGGGCCCGGCTTTCGACCTGAAAAGTCCCAATGCTGTCGCCCTTTTGCAGCATTTTATAGACGGCGGGATCTTCTGCGGGAACGTTCTGGAGATTATAGTCCCCCTGTCCATGCAACCGCATCAGCTCGAAACTTTTGCGGATGCAGGTCAGCATGCCCAGCGCTAGGATATCTACCTTCAGCAGATTAAGCGCATCGATGTCATCTTTATCCCACTCGATGAACGTCCGGTCCGCCATCGCCCCATTGTGGATCGGTACCGTCTCGTCGAGGCGATTTTCTGTCAGCACATAGCCGCCGACATGCTGCGACAAATGACGCGGAAAATCGAGCAATTGTCCAACGAACGAATGCAGCCGGGCAATTTGAGGGTTAGTCGGATCGAAACCCGCTTCGACCAAACGTTCCTCAGGCAATTCACGCCCGAAACTGCCCCACACCGTCGAGGCGAGCCGCGCGGTGACATCTTCTGTGAACCCGAGTGCCTTACCCACCTCCCTGACCGTGCTGCGCGGGCGGTAGTGGATGACGGTGGCCGCAATCCCGGCGCGGTGGCGGCCATAGCGCCGGTAGATGTACTGCATCACTTCCTCGCGCCGCTCATGTTCGAAATCGACGTCGATATCGGGTGGCTCGTCGCGTTCCTCCGACAGGAACCGAGTGAACAGCAGATTATTTGCTATCGGGTCGACCGACGTAATCCCTAAAAGATAGCAGATGACCGAGTTGGCCGCCGATCCCCTTCCTTGGCACAAGATAGGAGGGTCTTGCGCGCGAGCGAATTTGACAATGTCGTGGACGGTCAGAAAATAGCACGCATAGCCCTTGCTTCGAACGAGCCCGAATTCCTCCTCAAGCGTTTTTGTCAATTTTTCGGAAAGCCCGTCCGGATGACGCCGATTCGCCTCGTCCAACACCATATGTTCAAGCCAACTTTGGGGCTCCCACCCCTCGGGCACTGGCTCATGTGGATATTCATAACCCAACTGGCCCAGATCAAACTCGATCTGGTCGATGAAATGCTCTGTTTCCTTTATGGTTCGAGGTGCACGCGCAAAAAGTCGCATCATCTCAACTGGATGCTTCAAATACCGCTCGGCATTGGCTTGTAGAGCTTTTCCCGCATCCTTCACACACATCCCTAGGCGGATGGCCGTCAAGACATCGTGCAATGGGCGGTTTTCTGCACTGGCGTAGAGCGCGTCATTCACAGCAATGAGGGGGATGCCGCATTGCGTCGCCGCAAGCTGAAGCTCGGAGAGCTTTCGGTCGTCCTTGCCCTGCCGATGCATAGCGGCCCCAAGCCACACGCATTGCGGGGCGAGCTTCGATAATCTGGCCAGAATGTTTTCGAGACCGAGCGGTGTTTGCTCAACCAGCCTGAGACCTTCACTGACATCACGGTGGAGGTAATTAAGCGGTCTTTTTTGGGCCGTTTCTTCATTGGAAGTAGAGTCAGGTAGAACAATCAACAGCAAATCCTGAAGATGACCCGCCAGATCATCGAAGCGCAGAATGCAGCTTCCTTTTGCCGCCCGCATATTGCCAACAGTAAGCAAGCGGGTCAGCCGCCCCCAGCCGAAGCGGGTTTTGGG
>JANPAM010000317.1:0-6875 GCA_031429915.1 Sphingomonadales bacterium
CTTCACGCCAATATTGTCAAACGCACCCAGATCATCCGCGAAACGCGGCGGCGCATGGAAGACATTGGCTTCACCGAGTATTCAACTCCGATCCTGACCGCATCCAGTCCAGAAGGCGCACGCGACTTCCTAGTGCCGAGCCGAATCCATCCGGGCAAATTCTTCGCGCTGCCGCAAGCGCCGCAGCAGTATAAACAGCTGCTGATGGTTGCCGGTTTTGACCGCTATTTCCAGATCGCCCCATGCTTTCGCGATGAAGACCCGCGCGCCGACCGGTTGCCTGGGGAATTCTACCAACTCGATCTCGAGATGAGTTTTGTCACGCAGGAAGAGGTTTGGGACACGATGGAGCCGGTGATGGCTGGCGTGTTCGAAAGCTTTGCGGACGGCAAGTCGGTAACTCCCGCTGGCGAATTCCCGCGCATTCCGCATGCGAAATCAATGCTCGATTACGGCACAGACAAGCCCGATTTGCGCAACCCGCTGATCATTCACGACGTGACCAATCATTTCGGCAAAAGCGGCTTTGGCCTTTTCGAACGCATCGTTGAAGGCGGCGGCGTCGTTCGCGCTATCCCGGCGCCAAGGACGGCTGAAAAGAGCCGCAAATTCTTCGACGACATGAACGAGTGGGCGCGCAGCGAAGGCCATGCGGGGCTTGGTTATGTCACGCGCAAAGGCGGGGAGTTCGGTGGACCGATTGCCAAAAACCACGGCGGAGAAGGGATGCTCGCGTTGTATGAAGCCATCGGCCTTGGCCCCGATGACGGTTGTTTCTTTGCCGCTGGCAAGGAAGAGCAGGCGTCAAAACTGGCTGGTGCGGCACGTACGCGAACCGGCGAGCAGTTGGACCTGATCGACAAAGACAGCTTCCGTTTTTGCTGGATAATCGACTTCCCATTCTACGAGTGGAGCGAGGAAGACAAAAAGGTCGACTTTGCACACAATCCGTTTTCGATGCCGCAGGGAGGTTTGGAAGCGTTGCGGACGCAAGACCCGCTGACCATAAAAGCCTATCAGTATGACATGGTCTGCAACGGTTATGAACTGGCGTCTGGCTCGATCCGTAACCAGTATCCCGAACTGATGGTCAAAGCGTTCGAACTGACCGGGCTCACGCAAACCGATGTCGAGGAACGTTTCGGTGGCATGTACCGCGCGTTCCAGTACGGCGCGCCGCCGCATGGCGGCATGGCGGCTGGCGTCGACCGGATGGTGATGTTGCTCTGCGGCGTTCAGAATTTGCGCGAAATCACGCTATTCCCGATGAACCAGCGCGCCGAGGACCTGTTGATGGGCGCGCCGTCGCCCGCCGAGCCGAGGCAGCTGCGCGAGTTGAGCATCCGCGTGGTTGAGCAACCGGCTAAAGCCTGATTGTCCCGAATAAGGGCAACTGCCAAACCCATTCGGGCTGAGCTTGTCGAAGCCTCTTCTTTGTCGCTAAACATCTCAACCCTTCGACAGACTCAGGGCGAACGGAGTATTTTGTGGCAATTGATCTATCGGACTACGAATCGGGCAAGAAATACGACGGCGATTATGACGAAGACCTGAAAAAACTTCAGGACCGTCTCGCCGAACTGCAATCGCTCCACATTCTGCACGAATCGCACACCTTGATTGTCATCGAGGGCTGGGATGCGGCGGGCAAGGGCGGTGCGATCAAGCGGATGACGGCTAACCTCGATCCGCGTTATAATCACGTTTATCCGGTTTCCGCTCCGACGCCGGAGGAAAAGGACAAGCATTTCCTTTGGCGCTTCTGGAGCAAACTTCCCGGCAAATGCGAAATCAGTATCTGGGATCGAAGTCATTACGGCCGCGTTCTCGTTGAGCGCGTTGAGGGCTTTTGCAGCGAGACCGAATGGCGACGCGGCTACGACGAAATCAACGAATTCGAATCGCGGCAGGGCGAGATCGGCACGAAGATCGTCAAATTGTTTTTGCATGTGACTCAGGAAACTCAAGACAAGGTGCTGACCGAGCGCTTGGATGACCCGTCGAAACGCTGGAAGGTAACTGCGGAAGATTTTCGCAACCGGGAGAAGCGTGACGACTATCTGGTGGCAATGAACGATATGTTTGCACGCACCGATACCCGCTGGGCGCCGTGGACGGTGATAGATGGCAACAACCAGAAATCGGCGCGCATTGCGGTATTGCAGCATGTCGTGAAGGAGCTCGAATCGAGCGTCCCGCAGAACTTTCCGGAGGCTGATGCGGAGATTGTGGCGATGGCAAAAAAATCGCTGGGCTATTCGCCCAAAGGATAATTAATAGCCATAACTTCCCACTGCTTCGGCCCGCCCGGCAGCGTCACCGTCTTTACATCACCGACCTTCGCACCGCGTAATGCGCGCGCCAGTGGCGAGTTCCAGCCGATCCGGCCATCACCAGCCTCAGCTTCGTCGTCCCCGACCAAAGTAATCATCCGTTCGATGTCGTCGACGTCGGTCAGCGTAACGGTTGCGCCAAAGAAAACGCGGCTTCGGTCCGTTTGCGCCGATGGATCGAGAACCTTGGCGACCTTCATTTTCTTCGAAAGCTGGCCCAACTCCCAGTCGATGGCGCGTAGTTTTTGTTTGCCATAAATGTAATCGCCGTTCTCGCTGCGATCACCATTGCCCGCTGCCCAATGCACGATTTCGACCACTGCCGGACGTTCGACGGCAAACAATTGCTCATATCGCGCACGCAAAGCCGCAAATCCGGCAGGCGTAATCGGGTTCGTGCGTTCGGGCATCAAGCCGCACTATCTCAATTTGTCATTCCCGCGAAGGCGGGAATCCATGGTCTAACGCTTAATTTGCCACAACGAGTTAGTTTTAACCTGATGCTTAGGCCATGGATTCCCGATCAAGTCGGGAATGACAAGGGTAGGGGAGGCTAACCCGGCGTGGATTTGCCCAGATAGGTACTCAAAGGCGTCGCCGACCGAACCCGCGCCCGCTCGGGATGGAGATGATCATACATCACCGCATTTTCGAGCACGCGGTAAACATAGTCCCGCGTCTCGGTCAGCGGGATTTTCTCGATCCAATCCATGATGCCAATTTGCCCAGTGCGCGGGTCGCCATAGGCTCTCAGCCATTTGTTCACGTTTCCGGGGCCTCCATTATACGCGGCAATTGCGAGCGGATAGCTGCCGCCATAATAATCGAGCATCCGCTGGATATAAGTCGATCCCAGAGCAATATTATAGTCGGTGTCGACGGTGAGCGCGTCGGGACGATAGGCCATTGCAATCTTGCCAGATGTTTCGCGCGCGGTTCCCGGCATCAACTGCATGAGTCCACGCGCACCGGCATGGCTGACAGCCGCTTTGTCGAACTGGCTTTCCTGCCGCATGATCGCATGAGCCAGCGTCCAGTTATGGCTCTGTGAGGCAGGGACACTGACCGTCGGATATCCTATCCCGACCAGATCGGCATAACCGAAATATCGCGCGTTGCGACCGGCCATCACGGCAAGATCAGGCCGGTTGATCTTTTTCGACAATGCGATTGCTGACACATGATCGGCGGGCGTTTTCGCATTTCTGGTAATGGCACGCAGGAAATTGCTCTGGTCTTTCCAACTGCCATATTTTGTTGCCAGCGCGGCAGCGCGGTAGACCGCAGGCGCAGTCGCATCGGCGATTGGCGGCGGCGAAATGGCTGTTCCGGGCACTGGCGGTAATGGTCGCCTGAGCTGTTCGAGCGACAACTGCCCGAAGAAGCTGTCATAATAGACGGCAGCTTGTTCATAATAGCCACTGGCCGCAGGTTGGTTGCCGCTTCTGGCCGCAGCCTTGCCCGCGAAATGAAGCCCCTTGGACCGCGTTTGCGGTGATTTTGCCGCTGCCGCATATCGGTTGAACATCTGCACCGCGTCGCCTGGACGGCCAAGCCGCTCCAGTGCCAGTGTTCCGGCAAGCCAGGTCAGGCTTGTGTAATGATCGCGCGTCGTCAAATCCTGATCGACCATGACCAGTCCCGGTGTCGGCGCATCGTCCACACGCGAGGCGATCCGGTAAGCGACGTCATACTGCCCGTCGTTTGCGGCACCTTGCGCGTGGGTGAGGAGCAGTTTGTACCAGTCCTTCAAGACCGGCGCAGGAGCCACCAGATTGGACCGGTTGGCCAATAATTCACGCGCGGCAAAGCTGTTGCCCGAGATACGCAGTTGGTCCGACTGTGCCGCAAGATAACTGGCTTCGCCTCGCAATGCGCCGCCCGCTTCCTGAACCCGCATATATGCGTCAGGACTTTTCATTTTAGTCGCCAGTATCGCCATAAAGGCTAGACGACGTGCTGGTGAAGCATAAGCGATGTGGCGTTCAGCGGCGCTAGTCGCGCCCGACCACAATAGCCGGTCGATCCGCGCGTCGTGGTCAGCGGCCGATAGGCGAGGACCGACTAACCGCTGCAATCGCACCTCGTCATCGTCGGACAGCACACCACCGCGCCATGCTTCGCGTGCCTGCGCCTCGGCCCGGGCTTTGTCGCCTGTCGCATCAAGCGCCAGCGCATATTTGGCCCGGCCACCATTGGTCAGCGGCGGTAGCTTGTCGAAATAGGCGACAGCTTGATTTGGAGACCAAATGTTAACGTTGATCGCCCCTTCCGCGCTTTTGCGCATGGCCTCGCTGTCGGGCCAGTCGGGATACATGATAAGAAAAGACGCATATTCGCCAAAGCTGTAGCCCGGTGAGGCGCTCAACATTTTCCATCGCTGGAGTGCGGCAGGGATGTTGCCTTCGCTGATGTCGGACAGCGGTGTAGGTGTCGGATATGACGCCACCTGACCCGTCACCGCGCCAGTACCACGTTGCCAAACAATTTCAGGGCTCCCGGTTTGCGCAGAAACCGCAAAGATGGGGAGAATGACGGCTGCTGCCGAAAGTAGATGCTTTACCATGCTGGACATATTATGGGCTGCCCCCTTATCACGCGATGAACGAGTTTAATTTAGTCCCTTAGAGCGTCATTGCTTGAACCAAAGGTAAAATGCTATGTTTTCCGGATCGATACCGGCCCTTGTGACTCCTTTTTGCGACGGAGCGTTTAGCGAGAAGCATTATCGCGCGCTGATCGACTGGCAAATCGAGCAGGGATCAAGCGGATTGGTCCCTGCGGGAACCACCGGTGAGGCGTCAACGCTTTCAAATGCTGAGCATCACCGCGTTATCGAGGTCTGTATCGAGCAAGCCGCCGGGCGAGTGCCGGTTATCGCGGGTTGTGGCTCGAACGACACAACCAACGCAATCCTCCACCTCAACTTCTCGAAGAAGAGCGGCGCAGCGGCGGGGCTGGTGGTTGCGCCTTATTACAACCGCCCAAATCAGGAGGGAATTTACGCGCATTTTCACCGGATGACCGAAAAGAACGATCTTCCTATTTTACTTTATAATGTTCCCGCACGCACCGTGACCGATATTAGACCTGAAACGGTGGCAGAACTGGCAAAGCTGCCGACGGTAATCGGGATCAAAGATGCGAGTGGTGATCTGTCGCGCGTTACCGATCACCGGCTTGCTTGTCCGCCCGATTTCTGTCTTTTATCGGGCGTTGACGAGCTGTCGCTGGCCTTCAACGCAAGCGGTGGGGCAGGGTGCATTTCGGTCACCGCCAACGTCGCGCCAAAGCTATGCGCAGAGTTTCAGGCGGCTTGCAAAAGCGGCAATTATGATCTGGCCCGTGACCTTAATGATAAGCTCTATCCACTTCATTTAGCGCTGTTTTCCGACGCTTCTCCGGGGCCAGTCAAATATGCACTGTCGCGGGTAATCGACGGCTTTCCTACCGAACTGCGTTTGCCGATGACACCACCATCGGCGGCCAGTCGAGCCTTGGTCGATGCCGCTTTGGAGAATGCGGGCTTAATCTGATGGCACGTCCGAAACCCGAAGAATTCGACAAATTCAAAACCGTCGCCGAAAACCGGCGCGCGCGGTATGATTTTTTTATCGAAGACAAGTTCGAGGCGGGCATCGCGCTGACCGGAACCGAAGTTAAGTCCTTGCGCTTTGGCGAAGGGTCAATCGCTGAGAGCTATGCGGAAGTCAAAGGTGCCGAAGTTTGGCTAATCAACGCCAACATCCCGGAATTCAGCCACGGCAACCGAAACAACCACGAACCCAAGCGCCCGCGTAAATTGCTGCTTAATATTCGCGAGATTAACAAGATGCACGCAGCGGTGATGCGTCAGGGAATGACGCTGGTGCCGTTATCGGTATATTTCAACGGCCGCGGTCGTGCGAAAGTTGAACTGGCGCTCGCCAAGGGCAAAAAAGCGCCAGACAAGCGCGCGACAGAGAAAGAGCGCGACTGGAAGCGCGAGCAGGGCCGCGTGATGAGGGAAAAGGGATGAGCCGCTTCGGCAAGTGGATCATGCGCCAAGCGCCATCGCGCGAAAGCTTTGAAGGCAGTCGTTTTCTTCGCCCCTTCGTCCACCGCGTTTTCCACCCGGCATTGTGGCGCTTCACCAGGCGTTCGGTACCGCGCGGGGTCGCACTGGGTTTGCTAGTTGGCATTTTTCTACTGATCCCCGGTGTGCAGATCGCGGGCGTTGCGTTGCTGGCGCTGCCGGTGCGGGCCAATCTTCCAATCGGTGCAGCGATGACCTTTCTGTGTATGCCAGCGACGACACCATTCATCCTTTTGGCGTCAGTGTATGTTGGCGAATCAGTTCTGCGCTTAGGCGATGGCACAGGGCGATTTTATCAACTTATCGAAACTGGTGCGCCGCTGTCTGCATGGGCAGATTATGCCTGGACCGAGGCTCCTATGGCATTCATTCAAGGGATCGCTGGCCTCGCAATTATTTCGGTGGTGGCCGCAGCCATCGGCTACGTGCTGGCGGCGTGGTTCTGGCGCTGGTGGATCAGCTCGAAA
>JANPAM010000318.1:0-2642 GCA_031429915.1 Sphingomonadales bacterium
GCGGCAGGGGACGACTCGGCGCTGATAGTAGAGCTGCGCGCGAGCTTTGTTGAAAGCGCCAAGCGACAATTGAGCCTTTTATCGCGTTCGCGGTGTGATGCAAATTGGCAATATACCAGTTGGCGGCTTAAGGGTTTGGCCGGAAGTTTCGGGGCAACTCGCCTAATGGACCTTGCCGATGAAGCCAGTGACGGCGCACCCGGTGATCCTGTCGTGATTCGTAAATTGGACAAAGCCATTGCCGAAATCGAGCATTTCAAAATGAGTTGAAGTCGCCGAAGGCGATTATTGTCTTGGCAAAATATGACTATCGTCCATATCGAGCCAATGTCACCGACAACCCAACCTGCTGTACAAATCCCTGCTGCAATTTTGTCGGTCGCGACCGGAAATGTGACCGGTGATTCGTCAATTAGCGCCGCAGGCAAACCCATACTGGCGCATCAAATCACGGCGTTGCGCAGTGCTGGTATCAGCAAATTCTTGATCGAAGTGGACAGCGTTCCCGGCTCGCTGTTGGCGATGGACGATAGGTTGAAACAGTCCGGTTGCGAAGTCGGTTTCGTTCGTTCCACCAATGACTTGAGGAGCACGCTCGGCAGTAGCGATCTAGTGATCATTCAGGCCGAGGGCGTGTATATTGCGCCGGATTTTCTACAGGAACTGCTCCGTCAACCGGGTGCCTTTATTGCTACGGTTGACGGACGAGACGAAAATAAGGCTTTCGAAAGAATGGACCTCAATACCCGCTGGGCCGGACTGGCCGTGGTATCATCGTCAATAATTGCGAGTATTGGTGAGTTGCCCGAAGGTTGGAGCATGACATCTTCGTTGCTGAGACAGGCAATGCAGGACAATGTTCCACAGCGCACGCTAAAACAAAGCGAGTTGCAGGGGGGGCGCCTGCGACGGATTGTTTCAGTAGCCGATGCTGAAAATTTGGCGACCGAACTGATGGCTGAACGTGCTGGAAGCGAACCGGGTCTAATCGAAACACAATTGTTTACACCGTTTGCCGCAAAAGTTGCTTCGTCGCTGTGGCACGTTAAGTCTCGTGCCGTGTATTCCGACACCGTTACCCTATTACTGGGCATTGCAAGCGCGGGGCTAGCAGGTGCCGGATGGATCACTGCTGCTGCCGGTGCAGCCATTGCCGGAATTTTTGCTAATTCGGTCAGATTGGCATCGGGGAGTGAGCAGGCAGAAAACAGTCTGTCGCGCATGGTGACGCCGGTTATGTGGCTGTTGCTTGGGGTGGCATTGATATGGGCCGCTAGCCAAGACGCGTATCAAACAAGCGACGGAGTGTTCGCTGGTGGTATTGTCTTTGGACTGGCCATTCTCGCTCGACATTTGCGGCTGCCGGATTGGGCGCGAAAGAGCCTCCAATCGCCAGCACTAATCGCAATACTATTACTTGTGATCGCGCCGATTGGTGGGGTTTATGCTGCGGCAAAACTGCTTGGTGCGCTGCAGTTATGTTTGTTGATCGTTGCAAAATGGAACCACAAATCAAACTCTTAAAAAGTGTAACAGGCTTAAAGGCGCATTAACCCAAAATCTCTATGCTCTCCGCTGTTATCAGCATGGAACCGCATTTGGACGATCTGCCCCGCAGCAATGAAGATTTACTGAGCGTCGGCGCAGCACATGCGTCAGACTTACAAGCGCTGTGCAATGACGTCACGGCAATGATTTTTCCATCGGCAATGGCTCCACCAACCGAAGAAACGATCAGCGCGGTTACGCGTAAACTCGTGGCTTTAGTCACGGATATTGAAGCACGATTGTTAGGCCATGATCCACAAGTTTCGACTGCAAGTCCCCAGACATGGCCGGTATTGGCGCAATCCGGTTTTTTGCGCCAAGCGGATTTGATTGATTACATGCTGGCTCGCGTGGCCGAAGACAGGCTTGAGGAGAAGCTTGCGACTTCAACACGGCACCTACCAGCGCAGTTGCTGAACCATCCCGACCCGAATGTCGCCGAAGCCGCTCAAACCCTGCTGGCCGCCGATAGCCTTTATCGACGCGCGCGTGGTTACAGCTATCAGGCGCTTCGGCCAGAATTGTTACACCAGCTTTGCTGGCGTTTGGTTGCGGCGATCGAGGTCGACAACGGTAAACGTGATATTGCGGTTATAGCCAGTGTTAGAGCTTTACTGTCTGAATATGATGAAGGCAGGACGGCACAAGCAGCGGCACTCAAATTGTCGCATTTTTTGGGCAATGAACGGCGGAGTGATTTGCTCGATCCCAATACCGCAGGATTGCATCTCTTCGTTGCACATATCGCAAACGAACTTGAAATTGACCAGGATCATGTTTTCCAACTAATCGATATCGGCTCCAGCGCGCCGTTCGTCATCATGCTGCGCGCCGTCGGTATCGATGCCGAACGCGCAATGGCTATCATCTACCTGTTCAAGACCTTCGCGCTTACACCGCGAGACATTGGCCTGTTCGATAGAGGTTTCGCTAAACTGGAACAGGACATCGCAAAGGCCGAGGTTCGTCGATGGGCGTATGCGCGCGGGCAGTTTCTTATGTTTCCACATAGCGGCAAGCCCGGCGCATGATGACCGGCGCGCCTCTTGCCCAACCAATCAAGGGTGGAGTTGCCAGCGATGGCCGGTTGGTCT
>JANPAM010000319.1:0-5243 GCA_031429915.1 Sphingomonadales bacterium
TGGGCGAGCTTCACCTCGACATCATCGTTGATCGTATGCGCCGCGAATTCAAGGTCGAGGCCAATGTCGGTGCGCCGCAGGTTGCTTACCGCGAATATCTCGCGCGCGAAGTCGACGTCGATTACACGCATAAGAAGCAGTCGGGTGGTTCAGGCCAGTTCGGCCGGATCAAGTTCACGGTAAAGCCGGGCGAACGTGGTGCTGGCGTTACCTTTAAGGACGAAGTCAAGGGCGGCAACATTCCCAAGGAATATATCCCCTCGGTCGAAAAGGGCATGCGCGAAACGGCTGAAAGCGGTTCGCTCATCGGCTTCCCGATCATCGACTTCGAAATCACGCTGTATGACGGCGCCTATCATGACGTCGACTCCTCGGCGCTGGCATTCGAAATCGCCGGTCGTGCCGGTATGCGCGAAGCCGCTCAAAAAGCGGGCATCAAGCTGCTCGAGCCGATCATGAAGGTCGAAGTCGTTTCTCCGGAAGAGTATCTGGGCGACGTGATCGGTGACATGAACTCACGCCGTGGCCAAATCCAGGGCACCGACACCCGCGGTAATGCGCAGGTGGTCGAGGCAATGGTGCCGCTTGCCAATATGTTCGGCTATGTGAACCAGCTCCGCTCGTTCACCCAAGGCCGCGCGAACTATTCGATGTTCTTCAATCATTATGATGAAGTGCCAGCGAACGTCGCTGCCGAAATCAAGGAAAAGCTGGCTTAAGCACGGAGTTGGGCTTTTTCGATTGATGTTGAATTAACCCAAACCGTTTGTCCTGAGTAGGTGCCGAAGTCCTGAGTGCTGAGCGCAGCGAAGTTTCGAAGGGCGAGGTGCCATATCGAAGGACTTTGCACGCGCAATCGGTCCTTCGATACGCCACTTCGGCTTGCAGCCTCAGCAGCTACTCAGGACGAACGGATTTTGGTGGCTCAGGTCGGCATCAAGCAATACCGAGCGACAGGCCGCGACGCTCCAAAACATGTTGTAATGTAGGATTTGCGCTGTCACTCTTCGCTTCGACATCGGCAACCGCCCAATGGCTGTAGGGGCATATAAACCAGCCAATCGTTGCAATAAATTGTCCTACAATTTTATGTCGATTTCACTGTAAACTTGTACAGTTTTCTGCGGGTTTCAGCTTCACCTGTTTCGATACTTTTGCGCGCGGTGAACTGGTCGTTTGGGACAACTTAAGGGTTCGCTTCGGCCTTAGAATAGGCGGCTGCCCAACGGCACTTCACGGTCGGGTGCAAAAAGAACGACTGCTCCGGCTTCGTCCGGAAATCCCAGCGTCAACACCTCCGACATGATCTTGCCGATCTGGCGGGGCGGGAAGTTTACGACGGCTGCGATCAGTCGGCCCGGCAGCTTAGCGACCGAATAATTCTCGGTAATCTGAGCGGATGATTTTTTGTGCCCGATCACTGGGCCGAAATCTATCCTGAGGACAAAAGCAGGTTTGCGTGCACCCTGTAAAACCTCGGCGGTTAGAACTTTGCCAACGCGAATATCGACATCAAGAAACTGGCTAAACTCAATGAGCGGCGCAACGCCCGCCGTTTGGTCATGTTCTATGTGCATGAAACGCTGTGACATAACTGGTGCGTTTTTGCCACAGGTTTGAAACAATCGGTTGCACGGGCTTCCCTTCAAGCAAGTTTTATGAAAAGTGCGCTGCGGGATCTACCTTAGCAGCACCGTAAGCACAAACTGCATGACGGCTCGCTAAATCAATGAGGGGAGTTATTACATGAATACATCACGCCAGAGAACCGTGTCCAAGACATGGTTGGCCTGCGGCACCGCCGCATTGGCGCTGCTATCGGCGCAGCCTGCGTTTGCGCAGGACAGCGATGTGGCGGCGGCCGAAGAAGCTGAAGACGAAGGTTCTACGATCCTCGTGCTCGGCACCCGGCGCACGGATCGTACCTCAACAACGTCACCTTCGCCTGTGGACGTTATCAGCTCTGCTGAACTTACGTCGCAACCCGCAGCCAACATAATGGACTCTGTGAAGAACATTGTTCCGTCGTTCTTTGTCGGTCAAAACACGATCTCGGACGCTTCGACATTTGTTCGCTCGCCTTCGCTTCGCGGTCTTTCGGGCGATCAGGTTCTCGTGATGGTCAACGGCAAACGATATAACCGGTCGGCACTGGTGCAAGTTTACGGCGGCAGCGATACCGGCCTTGGCCGTGGTGCGCAGGGCCCTGACATTTCCGCAATTCCGTCGCTTGCGATTGGCAACTTGCAGGTTCTTCGAGAAGGTGCAACCGCACAATATGGTTCGGATGCCATTGCAGGCGTTTTGAACTTCGGCCTTAAAGAAGATGCGGGCCTCGAAGTTGTCGGTCGTGTCGGTCAATTTTATGAAGGCGATGGACGGAGCTACCAGATTGCAGGCAATGCTGGGCTGGCTGGCGATTGGGGTTTCGTCAATGTCACCGGCGAATATTATGACGATGCGCAAACCAGCCGAGGCGCGCAACGCCCATCCGGTGCTAATTTCGCCAATAATTTTCCGGCGCTCGCATCACAACTGCCGAACTTTCCTGGTCCGGTGCAGATATGGGGCTCATCCCCGGCCCACGGGTACAAGACCGTGCTAAACGCGGCGCTCAATGTCACCGATAACAGCAAAATCTATTTCTTCGCCAACTACGCGAAGATGAAGGGCAACCAGAGTTTCAATTATCGCCCATCAGTGAGCAGTACCGCTGTCGACTCAAACGGCATAACGCGAAACCAAGGTGCCAACTCCCTATTTAATAACACCTTCTATCTGACTCCATGCCCGACTGGCAACGTGACCTGCCCGGCAAACGGTTTCGTGACGGGCGGCGCAACTTTCAAATTCAACTCATTATATCCTGCAGGCTTCACTCCGCGTTTCGTCGGCGAGACCGAGCAGATGTACGGCGTACTGGGTTTCAAGGGCGAGATGGGCGAGCTCAACTATGATTTGTCCGGGACGCTGGCCAAAAACATGCTGACGCTGTCGATGTACAATTCGCTGAACGCATCGTTTGGGCCTCTGACCCAGACTAGCTTTGAATTCGGCGATTTGATCCAGGAGGAGTTCAATCTCAATCTTGATCTGAGCTATCCACTGGAAGTTGGGTTTGCGAGTCCGCTCACGATCTCGGGTGGCGCCGAGTTCCGCAAGGAGACTTATGAACAGACGGCAGGCGATGCACAGTCCTACAGCGCAGGTCCCTATGCGGTGGCGCAACAGCTCTTCACGTTGGTGACCCCGGCGGTCGGGGCTACTCCCGCCGTTTACGCCGCGGCGGGCACATCGAACCAGCAGGGCGTTGGTGCCAGCGGTTATGCAGGAACCAGTCCAACCACCGCAGGCAGTTTCAGTCAGGAAAACTACGGTGTGTATATCGGCCTTGAAACCGATATTACCGACGCATTGACCGTCGGTGCTGCCGGTCGTTACGAACGTTATAATACGTTCGGCAGCGCATGGGTGGGCAAGGTCAATGCGCTCTACAAAATCTCGGACGCATTTTCGTTGCGGGGCAGCTTTGGTACTGGTTATCATGCGCCATCGCCAGGCCAATCGAACGTGGCGATTGTCACAACATCGTTTGCCAATAACGTGGCGTTCCAGTCCGGAACCTACCCTACCACTTCGGCAATTGCTCAGTATTTTGGTGCGACCGAGTTGACACCGGAGAAATCGACTAACTACGGCTTGGGCTTCATTCTCCAGCCAGCGAATGCACTAACAATCACCGTTGACGGGTATCAGATTGACCTGAAAGACCGGATTGGTCTCAGATCGGAAATCATCGTAACGGCTGCAGATGTACTGGCACAATCCGCGTTGATTGCGGTCGGGGCAGGGGGCCGGGTGCAATATTTCACCAACGGATTCGATACGCGCACGCGCGGTGTTGATGTGGTTGCGACATATCGTACCGTGCTAACCGAAGCCGATCTTAGTTTTTCGTTGGCTTATAACTACAACAAAACTGATGTCGTCAAGTTCGATCCGGTCGTCATAAACGCCGCTCAACGGATCGACGCGCGGAATTTGGCACCACAACATCGTGTTGTATTCAACGCCAACTTGAGCTTGGGCAACATGACCTTTAATGTCCGCGAAAACTATTACGGGTCGTGGGTTGCAGCGCAAGATTATGGTCAGACCAACGGCGTGGCTAACCAAACGTTCGGCGCCAAGTTTACCACCGACCTCGAACTGAGCTACGACTTTGGTGAGCATTACACGCTGTCGGTCGGTGCGCTGAACTTTACCGACGAAAAGCCCGATCGTTTGAAAGCCACGGCGTCGGTCAATCTTTATCCCCTCACTGGCGGCGGCACGGATAACGGCCAGTTCTACCCTCGTTCAGGCGGACCGTTTGGCGTCAATGGCGGGTTCTACTACGCGAAATTCCGCATCAAATATTGATCTGAGTTAGAAAGATCAGACGGGCGGGGAGCGTCAGCATCCCGCCCGTTACTATTTAGACTAAGGGGCGGTATGAGCATTAACTTCACCCACCGCCTTGCCACCGTCGACGACCTTGAAGCGCTGCACAAGGTCATGGCGCGGTCCATTGGGCAGTTGCAGTCCTCGTACCTCACTCCCGAACAGGTTGCGGCTAGCCATAAGGTGATGGGCCTCGATACGCAGCTCGTCAAAGACGGCACCTACTTCATGATTGAGATGGGTGACCGCGTTGCCGGTTGTGGCGGCTGGAGCTTCCGTGCGACGCTCTACGGTGGTGATGAGAGCGTGGTGGCTCGTGAACCGGCACGGCTCGACCCCGCAACCGATGCGGCCAAGATACGGGCGATGTATACCGACCCTGATTTTATCCGCCGAGGCATCGGCACGCAGATTATGCGACTGTGCGAGAACGCCGCACGCGGTGCCGGGTTCAATCGGGTCGAGCTTATGGCCACTGTCGCGGGTATTCCGCTCTATCTGAATCAAGGATACGAATCGAGCGATGAAGAGAAATTTGCTGATATCGACGGCGTCCAGATTCCACTCTTGCGGATGGAAAAACGCTTAATGTAACCGGCGCAAACGACATATTGCCGTGCAAATGAAGGCAATGCTTGCATAGGCGAAAAAGAGGCACTAAGGGCAGCGCCTGAATCAGCGGGCCTTGTTGCAACTGATCAAAATCTGATATTTACACGTAAGAAAGTTTGAAAAATGGCAAAGGCTAAATTTGAGCGGACGAAGCCGCATTGCAACATCGGCACCATCGGTCACGTTGA
>JANPAM010000320.1:0-1587 GCA_031429915.1 Sphingomonadales bacterium
CCGCAAATCACTACCGACCAGCAGAATAACGTCGGCATTTTCAATGCCTGCTATCGTCGTGTTGAAATTGACCGCGCTCAAGCTGGACGTGTCATAAGCCAATCCGGTCTGCCGCCCTTCGAGCATCGCCGAGCCCGCCAACTCGCGCGCCGTGAACATCGTTTCGCAATCGACCTGATCGCCCGCTACTACCGCTGCCTCGCCCGACCAGTTTGCGCGAACCGCCTCAAATGCCTCAGCCCAGCTAACGGCAACTAGTTTGCCGTCACGCCGCACATAAGGCTTGTCCAACCGCCGGTGTGTCAATCCGTCAACAGCATGCCGCGTCTTATCGCTCGCCCACTCCTCGTTCACATCGTCGTTGATGCGCGGCAGCGCGCGCAATACGGCCATGCCCCGGCTGTCGAGGCGGATATTGGTACCGACCGCATCCATCACGTCTATGCTCGGTGTTTTCTTCAATTCCCAAGGCCGCGCTTCGAAAGCGTAAGGCTTCGACGTCAGCGCACCGACCGGGCACAGGTCGACGACATTGCCCGACAGTTCGGACTGCATAGCATGTTCGAGATAGGTCGTGATCTGCATATTCTCGCCGCGCCCGATCGCGCCGATTTCTTGTATTCCGGCCACTTCCTCGGCAAAGCGGATGCAGCGTGTGCACTGGATGCAGCGAGTCATCGCGGTCTTGACGATCGGCCCCATATATTTTTCGGCAACCGCGCGTTTGTTCTCGTCGAACCGCGATGCACCGCGACCATAAGCGACGCTCTGGTCCTGCAAGTCGCACTCGCCGCCCTGATCGCAAATCGGGCAGTCGAGCGGGTGGTTGATGAGGAGGAACTCCATCACGCCTTCGCGCGCCTTTTTAACCATCTGGCTGTCAGTCTTGATGATCTGCCCCTCGGTCGCGGGCAGCGCGCAGCTCGCCTGCGGCTTGGGCGGCCCGGGGGCAACCTCGACCAGACACATGCGGCAATTGCCCGCAATGGACAGCCGTTCGTGATAGCAAAAACGCGGGATTTCCTTCCCCGCCATCTCGCACGCCTGCAAGACAGTCGCGCCTGCCGGGACTTCGATTTCGAGGCCGTCTACGGTGACTTTAGGCATTGCTTCCGCCTTCAAAAAGCTTCCAGCGGATGTCGGCGATCATCTGTACCACGTGTCCGAACACAAGAATGGTGATCGCTGTGAACCCAGTATTGCGCACCGTTCTTAATACACTAATTTTGGCCATAGTTCCCTCACGGGTATCGCCGGGTAGCTGGTTAAATTGATACAGCGCTACAGCAAACCCGCAGGCGAATAGAAAACCCACAACGTACAATGCTATAGCTATCTTGGATTTAGGAGGTTTGATCATTCCGCCGCCTCCAGCATTCCATCGCCCTGCTTCTCAATAATCCGCCGCTCCATCTCGGGGCGGAAATGCTTGATCAGCCCCTGGATCGGCCACGCTGCCGCGTCGCCAAGCGCGCATATGGTGTGGCCTTCGACCTGTTTGGTGACTTCGAACAAGGTGTCGATTTCGGACACGTCGGCATTGCCTTCGCGCATCCGTTCCATCACGCGCCACATCCAGCCTGTGCC
>JANPAM010000321.1:0-2309 GCA_031429915.1 Sphingomonadales bacterium
GCTGACTACCTAATGCCAGATATCGACGGCATATCATTACTGAGCCAGCTTCGAAAGCAAGGTTGGTTAGGGCCAGCGCTGCTCATTACCGGCCATTTTGATTCTAACTTGGACGAACGGGCTATAGCGGCGGGATACTCCGCCGTTTTTCAAAAGCCTCTGCATAGCGAACGATTGATCGACGCGGTCGCCAAATTTGCTGAGTGATAAGGGAGTTTACGGATGGCGGAACGTCCTTGCCTTGCGCCATTTAGCAACACTGTATTGTTCAAGGAGCCGAGTGATGACTGTTCAAGATATCCAACGAACCGAAACGTTACTGACCACACGCAACGGCATTAATTTTCACGTGCGTCCGGCAAAGCCGAGCGACGAACCCGGGCTTGCCGAATTTTTTGCGCATGTCGAAAAAGACGATTTGCGGTTTCGCTTTCTAAGCGGGGCGTCCACCGTTGGGCATCATCTTCTGGCAATTATGACCGATGTCGATCACGACCGGACCGAGAACATCCTGGCGTTCGATACCGACGGCAAAACCATCATCGCGTCGGCCATGCTCGCCGCCGATGAGGACGGAAAGCGCGCTGAAGTGGCGATGGCGATCCGCGAGGACTTCAAACAAAAAGGTATCAGTTGGACGCTGCTTGAGCACATTACGCACATTGCCAAGGCCAAGGGCATAGAAACGCTCGAATCGATTGAAGCCCGTGACCATCACGAAGCCATAAATATGGAACGCGAGATGGGGTTCAAAGGGTTTGCGATGCCTGGCGACGCTACACTCATCGTCTTGCGTGCCGATCTTAATCAGCATTAGGTCGATATTTTTACGCCGGGCCTGACATGCTAATCCAGTTGATACTTGCGACCGGTATGGTCGTTTTGACGGTGTTGATCCACGGAGCGGGGATCACCGCGCTTGCGCGTGGCCTGCGGATCGAGGCGAACGTCGACGCGGAACACCATCATTTTTCGGTTAAGCGGGCGGTTGTCATTCTGATTATTGTGCTGGCGCTGTTTGCGCTGCACGGCATCGAAATATGGCTTTATGCGGCGGTTTACCTCGTAATCGACGCTGTCCAAAACCTCGAGGCGGCGGTTTATTATTCGACCATAACCTATGCCAGCATCGGCTTTGGCGACACCGAGATGGCGCGGCAGTGGCGACTGGTCGGCGCAATTGAAGGCATCAACGGCGTTTTGCTACTTGGTTGGTCGACAGCATTCTTCGTCACAGTCGTCGCGCGGTTGCCGAAGTGAACGACCCCGCTCCGCAAGGCTTGTCACCAGCCGATGCCGCCGCCCGTCTAGCTGCCGATGGACCCAATGAATTACCCAAGGCCGGTCGGCGGTCATATCTGAAAATCATCGCCGAAGTGTTGCGCGAACCGATGCTGGCGCTGCTCTTACTTGGCGGCGTCGCCTATCTGCTGCTTGGTGACTTGGCAGAAGCATTGATCCTGCTGGCCTTTGCGACATTCTCCGTTGCGGTGACCGTCATTCAGGAATCGCGCACCGAAAATGTGCTCGAGGCTTTGCGCGACCTTTCGGCCCCGCGCGCGCTCGTCATACGCGGCGGCGAACGGATACGCATCGCGGGACGTGAGGTTGTGCGCGGCGATCTGATCGTGATCGAGCAAGGCGACCGGGTGGCCGCCGATGCCACCCTGATCGCGGCCAGCGACCTGCAAGCCGATGAATCGCTGCTTACCGGTGAATCGCTGCCGGTTAGCAAAACTGCCGGTTCGGCGGATGCAGCGGACAGCGAGCACCGGCCCGGCGGCGAAGACCAACCTTATCTGTATTCGGGGTCACTTATCGCGCGGGGCAGCGGCACCGCGCTTGTCATAGCCACGGGCGCGCTCAGCGAGATCGGGAAGATCGGGCAATCGCTCGCCATACTCGACAGCGAAGCGCCGCGCTTGCGCACCGAAACCACGCGTATTGTGCGCATCGCTGCCATCGGTGGCGGAACGGTAGCGGTCTTGGTTGTGCTGCTTTACGGTTTGCTTCGTGGCGGCTGGATCGATGCGCTGCTGGCGGGGATCGCCATCGGCATGTCGCTATTGCCCGAAGAATTCCCCGTCGTGCTGACGATTTTTCTGGCGATGGGCGCGTGGCGGATCGGGCAGGCAGGCGTACTCACACGGCGCGCCTCGGCAATCGAGACGCTTGGTTCGGCGACGGTATTGTGCACCGATAAAACTGGCACATTGACTGAAAATCGCATGGCGGTCGCCGAGTACTGGATGCCATCGGGCGCGACTGCCACTGTGAGCGCGGACAACGCAGTGGACGACGCGTTCAGC
>JANPAM010000322.1:0-2260 GCA_031429915.1 Sphingomonadales bacterium
CGAACTCGATGAAGACGACGAGCTGGAAGACGATGACGAACCCGAACTGGTCACGGCACCGCTTGAGGTGCTCACATTGCCAGACGAGGTCGATACGCCACCCGTCGATGTGCTAACGCCGCCAGTCGAAGTTGAAATTCCGCCCGTTGAAGTCGAAATGCCACCGGTAGAGGTAGAAACACCACCGGTCGAAGTCGAGGTGCTGACGCCACCGGTTGACGTCGATACGCCACCCGATGTGCTTGAAGTGCTGGAGCCACCCGAACCACCTGAAGAGGTCGAGCTGCTGATTCCGCCGGTGCTGCTCGATGTCGACGAGATCACGACGGTGCCGCCTCCGCCACCGCCGCCACCGCCAGAAAAGCCGCCAAAGAAGCCGCCGCCGCCGCCCGAGAAGCCACCCGAACCGCCGATGACTACAGGAACACCGCCACCGCCGCCGATGTCACCTTGGTAAGGTGCCGCTGGAATGTATGGCATTGGAATAGGCGGCATGCCCTGGCTCGCCACCGTAACGACGCTTGGCGTGCAGCTCGACGTTGTTGTCGTGCGAACAACCTTGCGGACGCGCTTGATTTTCCGCGCAGGCGCATGGCGAGCGATTTTGCGCGCCTTCGTCTTTTTCTTTGCGTAAGTTACCTTCTGCACTTGCGCGGTTGCTGGCGAGTCAGCGACTTGCATCGCGCCCCCGCCGATCAACGCACCGCCGCAGGTGCATGCACAAAGTTTCGCTAGAGCCATGCGTACTGACATAATCCAAACCTTCTTCAGTTTCGAAGTTTGGGCGGTTCCGATGAGATGGAATTGTCGCCCTTGCCTCCTGATATGACCAGAAGCGCAGAAGATCGGGTTAATCTCAATTCTATTAACCGTGTTTAAGAGGGCGAAGATGTAAAAAACGCGAAAATATTGCGCCGCATAGGGGAAGCGTCCCGAACTGGAACTGTTTAATCCCCAAGGCTTTACCGCCAAAGCAACTTTCCACAGTTTTGAAACAACTATGTATGAATCGCGGAAATATCGCCTTGTGCGGTTTTCACCCCGAGTCTATAGGCCGCGCAGAGTGATTGGGAACTACGGTCTAGACCGCTTGAGTCTGCCGTCAGAGGTGGAGAATTCAGTATGGGCGCGAGCTCCAAACCTCAAACTATTTCCAACGATAGCAACGTCTTGAATGATGATTTCGACCCCGATTATGTACCGGGTGACAAAGAACCATTCATGAATTACATGCAGTTGAAATTTTTCGAACGGCAGTTGGTCAACTGGCGCAACGAGATATTGTCAGAATCGCAGGGGACGCTGAACCAGCTACAAGATGCACCAATCCGCGAACCGGACCTTAATGACCGGGCATCGAGTGAAACCGACTGGGGGATTGAACTTCGGACGCGCGATCGTCAGCGCAAACTGGTGGCAAAGATTGACGCTGCATTGCGCCGGATCAAAGACGGCGAATATGGCTATTGTCAGGTCACCGGGGAGCCAATTTCACTTGCACGCTTACGCGCACGCCCGATTGCAACGATGACGCTCGAGGCACAGGAACGCCACGAGAGGCAGGAACGCGTTTCACGCGACGATTGAGTGGTGTACCTCACCGCTGATATGCTTAACCAACTCCGCAGAAATCGTCGCGAAATCGGGCTCCGTTAACTCTTTTGCTACACATTGCTGCCAGTAATCTTGCGTAATAACTATCGCAATTGATCCAACTGGTGGCAACTAAATGAACATTCCGACCGGGCCATTTTTAGACGAAGACGCAGCCAGCGCAAAGCGTGGGATGGATCGTGATAGTCTGTTTTTAAAGGCAATCTTGCGATTTCCGAGCTCGAAAGATGAAAACGAAGTTCGCATCCGCAACCTCTCGGCTGGCGGTCTCATGGCCGAAGCACCTTTGTGCGTAACTCGCGGAGAACGCGTTGAGATCAATCTTCGAAGCATCGGCTGGATCACCGGATATGTCGCATGGGTCACCGACGGGCGCGTCGGTATTGCTTTTGATCACCCGATCAATCCAAAGGATGCGCGCAAACCAGTCGGTACTGGCGATCCTGACCTGCCTAACTATCTGAAAAAACTAAACCAGCCCGTTGCAACCGGCAAGCTTCGTCGTCTGTAATTAGGCATCGAGCCAGTACACATCCAACGGCACAGTAATCTTTTCTAGCACTTGCCCGATTGGATAAGGTGACTTTTTGCCCTGCTCGATTGCGGCATCAAGCACCGCCTTTTTCTCAGCCCCCGATATAACCAA
>JANPAM010000323.1:0-3027 GCA_031429915.1 Sphingomonadales bacterium
GAAATCGGCACTAACCGAAACGCAAATCCATGACGACACTGTTGGCGCGCTCGGCGATGGCGAAGTCAGGCTCAAAATCGAGAGCTTTTCGGTTACCGCGAACAACATCACCTACGCGGTTATCGGCGATATATTCGGCTACTGGAATTTCTTTCCGGCAGAGGGTGATTGGGGCGTCGTGCCGATGTGGGGCCACGCCGTTGTCGAAGAATCGCGCCACACCGACATTGCGGTAGGCGAGCGTGTTTACGGCTATCTGCCGATGGGTACGCATCTCGACGTGCTTCCCGGCAAGGTCTCGCCCAGCGGTTTCACTGACATGGCCGCGCACCGGCAGCCGATGAGCCCGATCTATAACCAGTATAGCCGCCTCGCCGCCGACCTCGAACACGACCCCGCCAAAGAAGCCGAGCGGATGCTGTTCGGGCCGTTGTTCAAGACCGGTTTTTTGATCGAAGCGATGTTCCGCCGCGAAGGCTGGTTCGGCGCACAGAACCTAATCATGACCAGCGCGTCGTCGAAGACGTCGATGGGCCTGGCGAGCGTCGCCAAGGACCTTTCGCCCGGCATCAAGCGCATTGCAATGACCTCGACGGGCAATGTCGACTTTGTCGAGGGCACCGGGCTTTACGATGAAGTCATAGCCTATGATGATATGGAAGCGCTTCCAAAAGCAGCCTCTGTCTGTGTCGATTTCGCAGGCAACAGCAGCCTTTTGCGGGGCATACACGAGTCACTTGGCGAGCACCTGAAATATAGCTGTCTTGTCGGTGCCACGCATGTCGATGCGCGCGGTGCGAACAGCGCGGGCGGCGGTGGCGGTGGCGAGATGCCCGGGCCCAAACCAATCCTCTTCTTCGCCCCTGACCATGCGGTCGCGACGATACAGGAACTCGGCCCCAAGGGGTTCGGCGAAGCGGTTGCCATAAGCTGGAAAAATTTCCTCAACGCTGTTGATGGCGTTGTTGCCTTTGACGAGCGTCACGGTCTTAACGCTGCGGCTGAAGCTTTTGTAGAAACTCTTGAAGGCAAGGCGGATCCGCAAATCGGGATTATCATTCGGCCTTAAACACCCGCCCCTCCTTCATGACAAAACGCACAGTTTTAAGCGTTGTGATATCGGTCGTCGGATCGCCAGCCACCGCAATCAAATCAGCCGCTTTGCCCGGTTCGAGGCTGCCAACTTCCTTGGCCACCCCAAGCAATGTCGCGGCATTCATGGTTGCCGCCTGAATAGCGGCACTCGCGGGCATGCCGTGTTTTACCATCAACGCGAATTCGTCGGCATTCTTGCCGTGCTTCGACACACCGGCATCGGTACCAAAAGCGATCTTGACGCCTGCCGGATAGGCTTTGGCCAAACTTTTGCCGGTGACCTCGATCCGCCATTTGACCTTTGCCAAAACCGCTGGCGGATAGGCGTTGGGGTCTTTCGCAAGGCGCTCGATATAGCCGTTCACCGTTGAGAGCGTCGGCACGTAATAGGCACCCGAGGATTTAAACAATTTAATGCTGGCATCGTCGAGCATCGTGCCATGCTCGATTGAGTCCGCACCCGCCGCCAGCGCAGCGTTTATGCCATCCTCGCCGTGCGCGTGGACCGCCATTTTCTTGCCGTAAAGGTGCGCGGTATCGACCAGCGCCTTGACCTCGTCATCGAACAACTGCCGCCCCAGTCCCACGCCGATGCGGCTGTTGACGCCGCCGGTCGTGGCGATCTTGATGACATCGACGCCGCGCCGGATTTGCTTGCGCACCGCCTGACGGCAACTTTCCACGCCGTCGCAGAGATTTTCCTGACCGACGCTGGCGTGCAGGTCTTCGGAGAGCGAAAGCGTCGCGTCCATATGACCGCTGGTGGTCGAAATTGAACGACCGGCGTCGATGATACGCGGCCCCGGGAGTTCGCCCGCCGCCACCGCATCGCGCAGCGCCAGCGTCGCGCCGGTGCCGTCGCCCAAATTGCGCACGGTTGTGAAGCCCGCCATCAGCGTCTTTTTCGCATTGCCAGCCGCACGGTACGCTACGCGTGCAGGGCTGTCAGTGACCGTCTCGATAAGGCCAGCATTGCCGCCCGCGTCGCTGTCGAGATGGACGTGGCTGTCGATGAGGCCAGGCAGGACGAACTTGTCCTTGAGGTCGATCAGCGTTGCACCGGCGGGACCGGGCTGGTGGCCGTTCATGACCTCCGCAATCTTGCCACCCCGAATGACGACGGTCGATGGTCCGCGCGGCGCCGAGCCGGGCCTGTCGAGTAACTGGCCTGCGTGAATGACGGTGACTTGCTCAGCGGTCTGCGCTGCGAGTGGCGGAGCCAACGCCAGTATAAAGACAGGCAACGAGTATTTAATTTTCACGCGATTTCTCCCATCGAAAGAAGTTAGTTTAGGCGTTTGCCGACGGCAAGCAAGACGCGAAGGCACAAAGCCGCGATCTGATAGTGCGGCTCTGAGATACAATTTAATCGAGAGCTTTACGTCTTCGCGCCTTTGCGCCTTGCGTACCAAAGGCGAGCGCCGATCTTACTTTTTGTATCGCGTTCCAGGCGCTGGCGGGTCTTGCGGCGGCCCTGCAAAGCACTGAGCGACCGCCATCCAATATTGCGCAACATCGCCGGTGACGGATAACGATGTGTCGGCGATGTTGCGGCATTGCGTTACAACCTGGCAGAATTCAGTTGCGCTGCCGGTGATGAATCCACTGTCCGAGGGTTCGCCATATTCCCAAACTGCCCCGAACGGCGCCGTCAGGCGGAGCTGCGGCATCGGGCCAGGCGGTTCTGTCCGCCGGTTCTTCCAAGCGAACCCATAAGTATTGACGCCAAGCCGGACGATATTACCGATCCGGTCGGTATCGACGCGATCCACCCCCAGCAAATCATAAACTGCCTGCCCGTGCGCCCAGGTTTCCATTAGCCGGGCCGTGATCGAGCTGCGAGCGCTCATCCCCGGCCCGACCCATTTGACTCGAAGCTGCGGGTCGGCATCGCCAAAATGCTGCGCAACATTTTTGAAGTTTGCGGCCCAA
>JANPAM010000324.1:0-2767 GCA_031429915.1 Sphingomonadales bacterium
CATGGCAGCGGTCGGCAAGAGCGATAGTCAGCTCGATACCGAAAATGCCTGCGCTTTAGGCGGATCATACGGCGGTTATATGATGAACTGGATCGCCGGCAACTGGCCCGACCGCTTCAAATGCCTCGTCAATCATGCCGGGATTTTCGACCTGCGCGCGATGGCTTACGAAACCGAGGAATTGTGGTTCGACCAGTGGGATAATGGCGGCCCGTGGACGACTCGCAAGGATGCCGAGAAATGGAATCCGGTCAACCATGTCGAAAAATGGAAAACGCCGACTTTGGTGATCCACGGCGAGAAGGATTACCGGATCCCCTATTCGCAGTCGCTCGCCGCGTTTACCGCGTTGCAGCAACAGGGTGTGGAATCGAAGCTGCTGGTATTTCCCGACGAAAATCACTGGATTTTGAAGCCAAAAAACTCGATCCAGTGGTATCAGACGGTGTTCGAATGGGTGGGCAAGCATCTGAAGGGCAAATAAGCCTGACCTTGGGGGAGAGAACATGACCGACATCGCAACGAACGTCGCAACCGATATCAGCGGCGGGGCGGAACTCTCGCGCAGCCTGAAATCGCGGCATGTGTCGATGATTGCGATTGGTGGTATTATCGGCGCGGGGCTGTTCGTCGGCTCATCGACCACGATCAGTCAGGCGGGGCCAGCGGCGGTATTCTCCTTCGCGATAGCAGGCTTCATCATCCTGCTCGTCATGCGGATGATTTCCGAAATGGCGATTGCGGTTGACGGTGTTCAGACCTTCCCCGACTTCGCGCGCGTTGGACTTGGCCATCTAGCAGGGTTTATGTCGGGCTGGCTCTACTGGTATTTCTGGGTGGTGGTCGTCGCCATCGAGGCGATTGCTGGCGCGCAGATTATCCACGGCTGGTTTCCAGCACTGTCCGAACTGGCGATTGGCGTGGCATTGATGGCGCTGCTAACTGCGGTAAACCTGATGTCCGCACGCGCGTATGGCGAGTTCGAGTTCTGGTTCTCGTCGATCAAAGTCGCCGCGATTATAGTCTTCATATTATTGTGCGCGGCATGGGCGTTCGGTTTCACTTCGGGCGGCGGCGCGACCTTCGGCAACCTCACCGAGCACGGTGGCTTTGTCCCCAACGGTTGGGGCGTCGTCCTCGCCGCCGCGACCTCAACCATCTTCAGCCTTGTCGGCGCAGAAATCGCCACCATCGCCGCGGCTGAATCGGAGGAACCAGCCAAGGTCATCAGCCGCATGACGGTGTCGGTCACGTTGCGCATCCTGATTTTCTACATCCTCTCGATTTTCCTGATCGTTGCCGTAGTGCCATGGACCGAGATCGTTCCCAAGGTTTCGCCCTTTGCCGCAACTCTAGGCTACATGGGCATTCCGGCGGGCAAGCTCATCATGGAGGCGGTGGTGCTGGTCGCGGTGCTGTCGTGCCTGAACTCGGGCCTTTACGTCACTTCGCGCGCTTTGTTCGGCCTCGCCAAGCATCAGGATGCGCCGCAGTGGCTGGTGCAGGTCAACAAACGCAAGGTCCCCGCGCGCGCCATTCTGATCGCCAGCCTGTTCAGCTATTTCGCGCTCGCCGCCGACGCGGTGTCGCGCGATGTCGTGTTCAGCTTCCTGATCAACAGCTGCGGCGTAACGATGCTCATCCTGTACCTGATGACCGCAGGCGCGCAGCTGAAGCTTCGCCGCAAATACAAAGCCGAAGACCCCGCGCGGTTGCAGATCAAAATGTGGCTCCACCCATACGGCACCTACATTGCCATCGCCGCGATGCTGGTGATCCTGATCGCCAAAGGCCTCGACCCAAGCGCATCAAAAGAGTTATGGCTTAGCCTCGTGGTTGCGGCAGGATTTGCGGCGGCATTTTTTGTCTTCAGGCGTCAGAAGGCCGTTTCATAAAAGCCGCAAAGGAAAGAAGATAAAAAGGAGCGAAGCTCCATTCAAACTATCTTGCAGTGAAATTGCAAGCTGCGGCATTTATCAAGGGCTAACGCCCTTATTTCCTTTTTTCCTTTGCGGTTTTTATGAAACGCATCGCGCAAGGTTTCAGAACAGCGCCACCCTTGCCCAATCGCCCGTCCGCTGGCAAAGGCTCCCCATGACCATCGACAAGAATTTCGACCCAGCCGCCATCGAGGCGAAATGGTATTCCCACTGGGAAAGCACGGGCGCGTTCCGGCCCGAACGGCCAAACGCCGAGCCTTACACGATCGTCAACCCGCCGCCGAATGTGACCGGCAGTCTTCATATCGGCCACGCGCTCGATAATACGTTGCAGGACATACTCATCCGACACGCGCGGTTGCAGGGCAAGGATGCGCTTTGGGTCGTCGGCACCGACCATGCGGGCATCGCAACGCAGATGGTGGTCGAGCGGCAGATGGCCTCCGCCCAACAGAAGCGCACCGATTTCACCCGCGAGGAATTCGTTGCCAAGGTGTGGGAATGGAAAGAGGAATCCGGCGGCGAGATTACGCAGCAACTCCGCCGTCTCGGCTGCTCGATGGATTGGGAGAATGAACGCTTCACGATGGACGAGGGCTTTTCAAAAGCCGTCATCAAAGTGTTCGTCGACCTCTACAATCAGGGCCTGCTCTACCGCGACAAACGCCTCGTCAACTGGGACCCACATTTCAAATCGGCTATCTCCGACCTTGAAGTCGAAACGCGCGAAGTGCAGGGCCATATGTGGCACTTCAAATATCCGCTCGCTGGCGGCGAAACCTACACTTACATCGAACGTGATGCCGACGGCACTATCACGCTCGAAG
>JANPAM010000325.1:0-2015 GCA_031429915.1 Sphingomonadales bacterium
GGCATGGTGAGCTTGTTGCGCGCCACATCGCCCACCTCCAACGTCCGGTTCATGACGTTGGCGTATTGCGTGGCACGGAAGACGTAGATGCGATCGGCGCATCTAGCCTCGCTGCTGGACATAAAACCAACATCCCTGAACTCATCCGCCTGCTCCGCGAAGCAGGCCGCCCCGACATCAAGGTATTCGCTGGCGGTGTTATTCCGCCGCAGGATTATGATTTTCTCCGCAACGCGGGCGTGGTCGGCATATATGGTCCGGGCAGCAATATTGTGGAGTGCGCGGCAGATATTTTGACGCTACTCGGCCATAATATGCCGCCATTGGGAGAAGCCGCTTGACCGTTCGCACCGATTGGACCCGCGAAGAAATCGCGACCTTATTCGACTTGCCTTTCGACGAGCTGGTTTATCAGGCCGCGACCGTTCACCGCGCGCATCATGCGGTGGGGCAGATCCAGCTTTGCACTTTACTTTCGATTAAGACCGGCGGTTGCCCGGAAGACTGCGGTTATTGCAGCCAATCGGTGAAAGCCGACAGCGGGGTCGAGGCGACCAAGTTGATGGATGTGCAGGCGGTGTTGCAAAAGGCGGCGCAGGCGGCGGACAATGGCTCGCACCGTTTCTGCATGGGCGCAGCGTGGCGCAACCCCAAAGACCGCGACATGCCCGCGATTGTCGAGATCGTCAAAGGCGTGCGGCAGATGGGCATGGAAACCTGCATGACATTGGGGATGCTGACGCCCGCCCAAGCCGATATGCTGGCCGAGGCGGGGCTCGATTATTACAACCACAATATCGACACCTCGCCCGAGCGCTATAACGAGATCATCACTACGCGGACGATGGATGACCGGCTCGATACGCTGGCCGAGGTGCGCCGCGCTGGCATCAACGTGTGCAGCGGCGGCATTGTCGGCATGGGCGAAACGCGCGCAGACCGAGTGGGCTTCATCCACACGCTGGCAACCTTGCCGGCCCACCCCGAAAGCGTGCCAGTCAACGCGCTGGTGCCGGTGAAGGGCACGGTGATTGGCGATATGTTTGCCGGTACGCCGCTGGAGGATGGGCTTGGCCATCCGACCACAAAGATTTCGAAGATCGACGATATCGAATTCGTCCGCACGATTGCGGTCGCGCGCATTACGATGCCAATGAGCATGGTGCGGCTGAGCGCGGGGCGTGAGTCAATGTCCGAGGCGACACAGGCTTTGTGCTTCATGGCGGGCGCGAACAGCATCTTCACGGGCGACAAGCTGTTGACCGCAGCCAATGCAGGGGACGACAAGGATGCAGCGATGCTGGCGAAGCTGGGACTGGTGCCGATGGAGGCGGAGGAGCCGCTTCGGGCGTGCAAGGCATTGGAGGCGGCGGAGTGAAGAGAGCTGCTACATATGTAATCATAGCGGTGATCATTGCGAACATTGCGCTACTTTTTAGTGGCTACAGGATATTGATTGGAGAACGAATTGTTCAGCCTGGCGAGCATTACGTCGCGGGGCAGTGGGGAGATTTAGCCGGCAATGAACAAGCTTCAATCGTATGCACCTACTGGACTGGTAGAAACTCGAAGCTGATTGTGTGGTGGTATGGCGGTGGTTTCATGAGCAAAGACGAGTGTCCTTTTCTGCATACAGTTGATTAATTGGAAATATCAAATGTTCAAAAAAATCCTTATCGCAAACCGCGGCGAAATTGCCTGCCGGATCATCAAAACCGCTCGCCGCATGGGGATCGCGACCGTTGCGGTCTATTCGGATGCCGATGCGCGCGCGCCTTTTGTGCAAATGGCCGACGAGGCGGTGCATATCGGGCCTTCGCCTGCCGCGCAGTCTTATTTGCTGGCGGACAAGATCATCGCGGCGTGCAAACAAACCGGCGCGGAGGCGGTCCATCCGGGCTATGGTTTCCTCTCTGAGCGAACCAGCTTTGCCGAGGCGCTGGCCGCCGAGGGCATCGCCTTCATCGGCCCGCCGGTGAACGCGATTGCCGCGATGGGGGACAAGATCGAGTCGA
>JANPAM010000326.1:0-1977 GCA_031429915.1 Sphingomonadales bacterium
GCGGTCACCGCCAATCTGGCTGGATTGTTCGAAATCGGCAGCGTCGGCGCAGGGGAAGCCCTCACCCAAAAAGGCGGACTATCAGGATCGTTCTGGACTGGTGTTTTAGCGGCGGTGGTCGCCACCCCCTGCACCGGCCCGTTCATGGCGGCCGCGCTGGGTGCGGCGTTGCTACTGCCCGTGGCGCAAGCGTTGTTGCTGTTTGCCGGGCTGGGCTTCGGCCTCGCAATGCCATTCCTGTTACTGGCTTATGTGCCAGCGGCGCGACGTATGTTGCCCAAGCCTGGCCCGTGGCTTAACACTTTCCGTAAGGCGATGGCGGTGCCGATGGCACTTACCGCCTTGGCTTTGCTGTGGCTGCTGTGGCGGCTGATGGGGTTTTCAGGTCTGCTGATAGGCGGCACAACGTCGCTCATCATATTGTTGCGGTTGTTTGAATGGGGTCGCAATCGGAAGAGCGGGTTAAGCTCGAAGCTGGTTGTTGCGGCTATAATTGGCATAGCACTCGCGTCGACACTCATTTTATCAAACCGGGCGGACAAGCTTCAATCCGAGGGGAGCTTGCCCAGTGAAACCTTCAGCGAGAGACGGTTGGCCGAACATCGGGCGAAAGGGTCGCCGGTATTTCTCTATTTCACCGCAGACTGGTGTGTGACCTGTAAAGTAAACGAGGCCGCAGCGATTGATAGGGACGAGACGCAAGCCGCGTTCAAAAAGGCGGGGGTAGTGACGCTCAAAGGCGATTTCACTCGCCGCGATCCGGCCATTGCGCGGTTCCTGGCAAAGCATGGGCGTTCCGGAGTACCGCTCTATCTTTACTATCCAAAGGGCGGGGAACCTGTGGTGCTACCGCAAATACTGACCATCGATACGCTTACGGAACTGTTGAAATGAGCGCGCTCGCCGTCTCCCAAAAACGAGTGCGGGGGCAGATCGTTTCCAATCTGCCCCCGACCCTAACCGGCAAGTTGCGACCCGTTTCAGGACTCGCCAGCTATCTCGATCCGTTTAATCTGGTTTGCTCCGATCACCGCGATCCCGCGAACACCGGTTATACCAGCCAACGGAACCGAACGCTCGAAATCGAGCGAGGTTCCATCGACTGTGGAATCGTTCGCTGGTTCGGGGTGCACGACAACTGCCACCTCGATGCCCCAATAATCGGGGCGGATCTGATATACGCGGGGGGCCAATCTGGCTTCAAATCCGATCCCGGGAAGTGTCCCCCTCACCCAGAGATACAGACTGTCCTGAAAAGGCACCTTGCGCAATTCAGCAACGTCGAAGTCGATTATCCGCCCGCTTGGAACGCTCGAAAGCGAACCACTGGGGGAATTGGTCATTCAATTTCCTATAATAGTGGTATTATCTGTCGCATGAGCAACATCTTATAATAAATCATACAAACTATATTGCGTGACTTAGAAAAATTTACATGCACGGAAGGTGAACGAGCTTGGATGAATTTTGCCACGCACAGTATCCTGCTGAACTGGACTGATATTAAAAGATGCCGCAATCTCGATAAACAAGCGTTGCGATATCGTCACGCTCGGTGACAATTCGGCAGGTCGAAGCGCCAACCCCCTTTATTTACCGCGCATTTGGCTCTAATGCGCCAGAATCATATAACTGTAAGGAGTACCCACTATCGCAACCCCGCCGACTCGGCGCGCCATGACGCCACCTGTTAAAAGTGGACCGCGCTACAACACTCTGATTACCGTGGATAAAGTGCGGGTCATTGATGATGACGGTGAAAATCTTGGTGTGATGTTCACCAATGAAGCGATAGAACAAGCAGCGTCGGTCGGCCTCGATCTGGTTGAGGTTTCGCCAAACGCCGATCCTCCGGTCTGTAAATTCCTCGACATCGGTAAATTCAAATACGAGGCCCAGAAAAAGGCCAATCTGGCGCGCAAGAGCCAGAAGACGCAGGAGATCAAAGAGATCAAGATGCGGCCGAATATTGATGAC
>JANPAM010000327.1:0-11347 GCA_031429915.1 Sphingomonadales bacterium
GTCGAACATGACGCCGCCGCGTTAAAGGCGCTCGAAACCAATATCGAAAAGCTCGGCGGAAAGGTACAGTCCGACATCCGACGTTCTTCGGTGTTGTCGCTTGGATCGGCCATCAAGCCCTTCGACGTAATCCTGATGGACCCGCCATATGCCAGCGGTGCGGGGTCGGTCGCGGTCGATAAATTGGGGCGGCTGGGCTGGTTTGCACCGTCGGCATGGATCAGCATCGAGACGAGCAACATGGAAGACATTGACGTCAAAGGCTTCAACATCGACACGGTCCGTAATGTAGGAAAGGCGCGAATAACCCTGCTGCGGCCAGACGCGGAAGTATGAGCAACCCAAAAATGTCCGCCGCCGATTGGGGTGTCATCATGCTGCTCTCGCTGTTATGGGGCGGCGCATTTTTCATGATCGAGCTAGGCCTGCGCGGTTTTCCGCCAATTACATTAGTATTTTTACGGATGGCGCTGGCGGTGCCGCCGATGTTGCTGATCCTGAAAGTGATGGGCCACCGGCTTCCGGGCGACCTTAAAAGCTGGCGGCAGTTGTTCATTCTCGGCACGATCAATGCTGCACTGCCCTTCATCCTGTTCTTTTGGGGGCAAACCCAAATTGACAGCGGGCTTGCATCGATTCTGAACGCAACCACTCCTTTATGGGGCGTCGTCACCGCGCATTTCCTGACCCGCGATGAAAAGGCTACGCCCGCGCGGGTCGTCGGTGTATTTCTGGGTCTTGCGGGCATCACCGTCATGGTCGGCACCGATGCGCTCGGCGGCATGAGCGGAAACGTGCTTGCCCAGATGGCTTGCCTTGCGGCGACCTTCTTCTACGCACTGGCTGCCGTCTACGCCCGGACACTATCGCAATCGACAATGACACCGCTTGTCGTGGCCACCGGCCAAGTCATCACCGCAGCACTAATCATGCTCCCGATAATGCTGGCCGTTGACCAACCCTGGACATTGCCGACGCCGGGATGGGATGCTTGGGCGGGTGCGATTGGCCTTGCCGTCCCCTCGACCGCAATCGCTTATGTCTTTTATTTCCGGCTGATCGACAAAGCGGGAGCATCTAATGCGATGCTGGTGGCGTTCATCATGCCGGTGATCGCGGTAGTGCTTGGCGTAGCTGCGCTAGGCGAAACCATCGAACCTAAGGAGGCCGCCGGAGCGGTCCTCATCGCATTGGGTTTGCTGGCGATCGACGGCAGGATTTTCGGTCGCCGACCGATTAGCGCGGCTTCCTAGCCCGCTCGCCGGGGTTTGTGCAATTATCCTGCAACGTGCGGGTGCACGGCGGGTATTCTTTCGTTGCTGGCTGCGGCGTCATCATTGCACGCGTCGTGCCGCCGCTCATGGCGCTATTCTGCCCCAAATTCGGCGGCGTAGCCATCGGACCCATCGGCATGTCGGTGTTCTGCATTACCGGTTGAGCAGGCGGCATTTGCTGCGCCTCCCCTGCAGGCATCGGCATTTCGGGCGGCAACGGCTCGGTAACCGGCGGTGTAGGATTCGAAGGATCCGGCATCGGGTTAGGATTGGCCGGATCCTCCGTCTCACCCGGCATCGTTTGCGACCCGTCGGGCAATGGGGTGGTTTGAGCGCAAATTGCGGGATCGGAAACAATAAGACCGAAAGCAACGGCGGCGCCTAGAAGTAATTTGGTACGCATGGGTATTCTCCTGTGCTGCGGGAAATAATGCGTGAACGGCCCGATAGTTCCAGCAGCCCGCCGAACACAGCTTGCGGTTCGTCGCGCCGTTCCCTAACTGTTCACCGATGTCCAGCACCGAAGTCCAGAACGAACCACCGTGGTTACGCGACCTGAATCCGCCGCAGCGTGAGGCTGTGTTGACGACTGAAGGCCCGGTTTTGCTGCTCGCCGGGGCTGGCACGGGGAAGACCGCAGCCCTCACAGCTAGAATGGCGCAAATCCTGTATACGCGCCTTGCTTGGCCGTCCGAAATTCTAGCCGTCACCTTCACCAACAAGGCTGCGCGCGAGATGCGCGAGCGGATTGGGGCGATGGTCGGTGAAGCGGTTGAGGGGATGCCTTGGCTCGGCACATTCCACAGCATCGGCGCAAAAATGCTTCGCCGCCATGCCGAGCTGATGGGGCTGCAAAGTAATTTCACGATTATCGACATGGATGACCAGTTGCGGCTGTTGAAACAGCTTATCCAGTCCGAGGACATCGACGACAAACGCTTTCCGGCAAAGCAGCTCACGGGGCTGATCGACAAATGGAAGAATGCCGGAAAGACCCCCGCCGATCTCGATGCCGCCGATAACGAGGCGTATGCCAACGGCAAGGGCCAGCATCTGTACCGGATTTATCAGGCGCGACTGCTGGCGCTCAATGCTTGCGATTTCGGCGATCTCTTGTTGCACGCGCTGACCCTGCTCCGCAAAAACCGCGACATCCTTGAGAAATATCAGGAGCAGTTCAAATACATATTGGTCGACGAATATCAGGACACCAACGCGGTCCAGTATCTATGGCTTCGCCTGCTCGCTCAAAAACGAAAAAACATTGCCTGCGTCGGCGATGACGACCAGTCGATCTACTCGTGGCGCGGGGCTGAGGTTGCCAATATCCTTCGCTTCGAAAAGGATTTTCCGGGCGCGAAGATCATCAAGCTCGAGCAGAATTACCGCTCCACCCCGCATATCCTTGCCGCCGCCAGCGGGTTGATCGACGCCAACAGCGACCGCCTCGGCAAGACGCTCTGGACCGAGATCGACGAGGGCGAAAAAGTCAAGGTCATCGGCGTGTGGGACGGACCGGAGGAGGCGCGGCGCGTTGGCGAGGAAATCGAGAGTTTGCAGTTCAAGGGCGAAAGCCTGAACAGCGTGGCGATCCTCGTCCGCGCTCAGTTCCAGACCCGCGAATTCGAAGACCGGTTCATACAAATCGGGCTTAACTATAAGATTATCGGTGGTTTCCGATTTTACGAGCGCGCCGAAATCCGTGACGCGATAGCTTACCTGCGCATCGTCAACCAGCCAGCCGACGACCTCGCCTTCGAACGCATCGTCAATGTGCCGAAGCGCGGCATTGGCGACAAGGCAGTGGAAAAAATCCACATCGTCGCACGCGCCGAACGCACGCCGCTATCGGTCGCCGCCGCTCGACTGGTTGGCACCGACGAGCTTACCGGCAAAGCGCGCAAGTCACTGGCCGATCTGGTCGTCGACATCGCCCGGTGGCGCGACGAAGCGTCGCGCCTGACCCCGGCGGACCTGACCCGTCTCGTTCTCGAAGAGAGCAACTACACCGTCACGTTGCAAGCCGAACGAAGCATCGAGGCCGCCGGACGCCTCGAAAACCTCAACGAACTCGCGCGCGCGATGGAGGAGTATGAAACGCTCGGCGAATTCCTCGAGCATGTCAGCCTCGTCATGGACAAGGACAGCGGCGACAGCGACGCCAGCCTGACGATCATGACCATCCACGCGGCAAAAGGCTTGGAATTCGACAATGTGTTCCTGGTCGGGTGGGAGGACGGCGTGTTCCCAAGCCAGCGAGCGCTCGACGAAGGCGGGCTCGCCAGCCTCGAAGAAGAACGCCGTCTGGCCTATGTCGCGATCACGCGAGCTAAACGCCGCTGCACAATCATCTACGCTGCCAACCGCCGGATTTACGGGCAGTGGACATCGAGCATCCCAAGCCGCTTCGTCGGCGAGTTACCCGTCGACCATATCGACAGCGAGCAGACAATGACCGGCGGCGCATCGCTCTGGCGAGCGAACTGGAGCGAACGCGAAGACCCCTTCGCGCATCTCGCGGCGGCAAACGCCACCCGAGCGGGCCAACGCGGCCCCGGCTGGCAACGCGCGGCAACGAGCGGAGGGTTCAACGCGACGCCGCAACGGATAGCGGAAACCGGACGAAGCGCGGTCAGCCTAGGCGACAAAGGCCGCAGCGATTTGTCAGTCGGCCAGCGCATATTCCACCAAAAATTCGGCTACGGCGAAATTGCTGAAATCGAAGGCAACAAGCTTGAGATCGATTTTGAACAGGCCGGGCGGAAGCGGGTGATGGATAGCTTTGTAACGGTGGAGGTGAGCAACCCGTAAAGCAACGCTTGACACACCGAACGTAAAGCGATAGGCTACGTAAGTGGATATAGAAAACATCCGGCACAAGGCACTTAATCGCTACTTCCTCACCGGAAATGCGAAAGGTCTGGACGGGAATATCGCCCCACGGTTGCTCAAAATGCTAATCTATATTCTGAATGCGGGAACTTTCGAAGACCTGAAAATGCCGCCAAATTACGGACTTCATCCACTTGTCGGCAATCGATCCGGTGAATGGGCAATGACATTAACTAAAAACTGGCGGCTTACATTCCGCAAGATTGACGAGCAGTCGATTACCGATCTCGATCTAGAGGATTATCACTGATGCCCATGACCATTCATCCCTCGCTCGTAATCCATCCCGGTGACTGGTTAAAAACCGAAGTGGTCGAGGCAAATGGCGTCGCTATTGGAGCTGTCGCCAATGCCTTCGGTGTAAGCCGTCAGGCTGTCAGCGCCGTGTTGAATGGCCGCGCCTCGCTCTCCGCCGAAATGGCGATCCGGTTTGAGAAGCTGTTCGGAATCAAGGCGGACATTCTGTGTAGGATGCAGACCGCATATGACCTAGCCCAAGCGCGTGCGCATGAGGATGATATACATGTTGATCGGAAACTATTAGCGGCTTGACGACGGGTAAATGATTTTGAAGTCAACTTTGAACAGGCCGGGCGGAAGCGGGAAATGGATAGCTTTGTGACGGTGGGGTGAGAATGTTCGCGAACTATATTTTGTCCGATCAATCAAGGAACAACGGCAAAAGTTCAAACCTGCGTGGCTGTCCCCGCAACCGCGTAAAGCGTAACCAATATCCCCAAAATCAAACCGCCAGTACGGTGGCTACCCGTTCTGGCCCAAGTGAACATCCCGATTATCGCAATCGCGGCCAGCACCGGCACGAACTGCAGAGCAATCACCGTGCTGAGCGGATCGAAGGCGGTGATGAGGGTGCCGGTAACGAAGAATATTCCATAAATCACGCCGAGCAGGACGATGAAGCCGGTTGTTAGCGTCAGCACCGCCGAGCCATAACGCTTGAGCGTGCTGTCGCCTTGCACCGCCATAGCGCACAGCGTCCTGAGCATGACCAAAAAGGCAAAGGTCAGCGGCACGACATAGATCGCGGCGATACCCAGCTGGCTAATGTTTGGCAGCTTAACCGCGACCACCCAAAATCGGACATCAGTGTGGAAAATGCGGTCAATCAGCAGCAACGCGACGTAACCTATCGCGACCGTGGCGAAGGCAATCACTCCTGAGCGCAACCAGTCGGATTGCTGCCCTGTCGAAACGCCGCCCTTGAAGCGAGCAATGAGCAAACTCGCCCCTGCTCCCACCAGAGCCCATAACGTAATCTGAGTTGTCACCGCTTGTGGCAGCAGCATTGACGGGGTCAACAGGACATAAGCAAAAATGAACGTTGGAAAGAACAGCAGCGCAGGCAGCGCTGTGTTGAGCGCAAAGCCGCGCCAATATCTGCCGTCGCGGGCCATGAGTGCCGGAACCGCCGGAGCCTGCACCGATACGAAAAACGGCAGTCGCACCAGTATATCGAATGTGCCAAGCAGGATCATGACGAAGCCGATCAAGCCGATGCCCGTTCCGAATTCCTTCCAATGCCAAATCTGGTCGCTCGCTGGCTTTGGCGTTCCGCCTTTCAATGTTATTGCAAACCAGTCGGTTGCATGACCGATGGCCGCAGGCGAGATATGGTCGCCGGGGTGCGTTGTTGCAGGCTGATACAAAATCCGAGCGGTGCCGTCGGCGATTTGGCCGTATAACTTGCCTTCGGCGACGCGTGTTTTGGTGTCGAACACACTTTGCAGCTTTGCACTACTGTTGACGTCGATTGCGCGGTCAACGCCCCACATGATCTGCGAGAATTCGTCATATTTGCTAAACACCAGCGCCAGGTTGCGCGGCCATGATGGCGAACCCTCCTTGGCGAAGGGTGCGCCAGTCGAGGAGCCTTCGAGCACCATCGACGTGTAGGCATCGGGCATCGCAGCAGCAGCAGCGAGAACCGTCCAGCCTCCCATGCTGTGTCCCTCCAGTCCGATTTGGGCGGTGTCGACCATCGGCAATGACCGCAAAAAAGTAAGCGCGTCAGGTCCGCCAAAACCATCGGCAAAAGCTGGACCGTCGCTGTAGCCGTGGCCTCTTTGGTCAATCGCCAACACGACATAGCCACGTCGGGCAAATTCGATGGCAAAGCCATCCTGCGTTTCGCGTGAGTTGATATAGCCGTGGACAGCGAGAATCCCGGGCGCTTTTGCGGTCGGGCTCGCAGCCTTTGGCACATAAAGCAACGCGCTCATCTGATCGCCCTTGGCACCAGCGAAACGGATATCGCTGACCGTGACGCCGTCAGCCGTGCGAATGCTTTGCGCCAAAAACGCACCCGCCAGCAGGATGGCTAACCCGACGATGGCGAGCCAGCGCTTCGGTTTCGCTGTTACGATTTGCTCGCTCATTATCAATCCCCGCCGCCCTTTTGCAAAGTGTATATCAATGCCAAGCCGATTGCCAACAGCCAATGGAACCCCGCCGCGCCTAACGCGTTTGCCTATCTCCCCCTTTCCCCAAGGATCACCAAAATGGCTTATGCAGAAACCCGCGACGGTACGAAACTTTATTACAAGGATTGGGGCACCGGCGACCCTGTCATCCTGATCCACGGCTGGCCGTTATCATCCGACAGCTGGGATCCGGTTAGCGACGCGCTCGCGCATGCCGGGCACCGCGTTATCGCTTATGATCGGCGCGGATTTGGCCGATCTGATCAGCCGTGGAATGGCTATGATTATGACACATTCGCCGACGACCTCGCCGATGTTATGGCCCAAACCGATGCTGCCGATAATGTCTCGCTCGTCGGCTTCTCGATGGGTGGCGGCGAGATTGCGCGGTATATGTCGCGGCATCAGGGCAAGGGCGTGAAGCGCGCCGCGCTGGTTTCTTCGGTCGTGCCGTACATGCTGCAAACCGACGACAATCCCGATGGCGTTCCGCAGGCGACATTCGACCAGATGACTCAGGACATGATGGCCGACCGGCCAGCGTTCATGCGCGGGTTTTTGAAGACGTTTTTCGGCGTCGGCTTTATCAGTCATCCGGTCAGCGACGAAGTTCTCGACATGGCGTGGGCGGCGACAATGCAGGCTGGGCTTCATCCCACATTGAAAGCAGCCAAGGCTTTTTCCTCAACCGATTTCCGGGGCGATCTGGCGTCGTTCAACGTGCCGACTTTGATTATTCACGGCACCGCCGACAAGACTGTGCCGATTGATCCAACGGCTCGGGCAGCCGCCGCCGCGATTGCCGGTGCTCAACTGATGGAATATGACGGCAGCCCGCACGGCATCTTTGAAACCGACCGCGAACGGCTGATCGGCGACCTGATGTCATTCCTTGGCAGCGGCACAGATTCGCGGCGGACACCAGCGCTCGACGATCATGTCTATGAACCCGTCCTGCCAATGGGGACGTTCTAATCCGCTAAGTACGTCAGGCACGACGAACCGTGCCTGACGTACGATAATCTATTGTCAACTAATTTAGTTATGATATGCCATATCATGGCGACAGCGAGTCGCCGATATGGAGAGAATGTCATGAACAGGCATAATTTATTTCTCGTAGCTTCCCCCGTCCTCTTCCTCGCCGGTTGTTCCGGCGCCAACGAAGACCGGTCGACTTCTTCACAGAGTTTGTCGGTTAAAGAGGAGCAGCCGATGGCGGCTGCCGAGTCTGCGGCGGACGCTGGCGCAGGCCCCGACGTCAGGGTCAGCGCATCACCCGGGGTAGCCTTCAACTACCGCTATGCCTTTCGGGTACCTGATGCCAAGATTTCCGCCGTGCAAGAAGGCCATGCCGCCGCCTGTGAAACGCTCGGCCTCTCGCGCTGCCGGATCACTGGAATGCGTTACACACTGATCGACGAGGACGAGGTGCAGGCCAGCCTCGCGTTCAAGCTTGACCCGGCAATTGCGCGCAAATTCGGCAAGGACGCGATATCGTCGATTGAGAAAGCTGAAGGCATATTGGTGGACAGCTTGATCGAAGGCGTCGACGTCGGCAGCGGTATTACCGCCTCGCAACGCCGCAGCTCCGACCTGTCGGCCGAAATCAGCAGGATCGAGGCACGGCTGAAAGCGGGTGGCATGGGCGACCGCGAACGCGCCGAGTTGCAGGAACAGGCGAAACGTATCCGCGAACAGCTCGATGGCGAACGCGACACCAGGCGCGCTGGAGAGGAAAGCCTTGCAACCACGCCGATGGAGTTCAGCTACCGCGGCGGCGACGGCATACCCGGCTTCGACAGCGGCAACCCGTTTGCTGACGCATTCAAAACAGCGATGGCGAGCGCGGTGATGATGTTTAGCTTTGCGTTGATGGTGGTCGGCGTCTTGCTGCCTTGGGCGTTGCTCGTCCTGTTGCTTGTCATGTTATGGCGATCGCCCGTCATGCGCGGCGTGCGCGGTTGGTGGACTCCTAGTTCCCCGCTCAATGACGAGTTGGTAAAGGATTGACCAAACGGCCCTCCTGCCTTGCAGGCTGGAGGGCCGCCAGAGTTAGAAAACAGCCTTCGCCGTATCTTCTTTCATCATCGCCTTGCGCACCATCGGTATCGGCGGGCCGCCGTAGGACAGGAATTCGTCGTGGAATTCCTTCCACTTATTGCGGTCACCTTTGGTCCAGTCGTCGCGTAACTTGCGGATCATCAGCTTGCCCATCGTGTAGTTGAGATACCCCGGATCATACGTGCCGCGTGCAGCCTGTTGCTTGCTATTGCCCGCATCCTGATAGCATTCGGTTTTGAACAACGCTTCGGACTGAGCGACTGTCATACCCCGCGCATGAAGCCCGATGGCCGACAGATAACGGCAGTTGCGAAGCAGTGCATTCGACAGCTGCCCGACCTTCATCTCCGCCGCATCCTTGCCGACTGTATCGCCAAGTCCGGCATCCATCATCATTTCCTCGGTGTAATGCGCCCAGCCTTCAGCGAAAGCATAGCCGACGAACAGTTTGCCGAAGATCGACTGTGCCCGGTTGGCGTGGAGGAAATTGAGGAAGTGGCCCGGCCAAACCTCGTGAACGCTGGTGCCGAGCAGGTCGAATTTGCCGGGAACGAAACCGTCCTGCGTCGCCTTGTCCCATGTGGGATCGGGCGGTGAGATGTAATAGACCGACGGCAGGCCTTTTTCATAAGGTCCGGGAATGTCGATATACGCCGAATTTTGCCGGTTATAGGGCGGCGATTCCTCGACTTTCGCTTCCTCTGTGCCAGGAATCGAAACGATATCCTTGTCGATCAGGAACTGTTTGAGCGGCGGCAGCTGACGGCGTGCTTCGGCCACCGGACCGTCGGCTGCCTTGTTCGCACCCATCTTGTTCATGCAAGCCTGCATCGTCGCACCTGGATTATAAACCGCACATGCAGTTTTAAGCGCATCCTGATTGGCCTTCAGGTCGCGGCGTCCAATGGCTTCAAGCTCGTCGAGCGAGACATTGACGCCTTCAGTCTTAAGCACCATCTTGGCGAACTTGTCGGCACCCAGCGCAAAGCCATCGGCGGTTCCGGGCTGTGAACCGATATGCGTAGCGACTGCTTTCATCGCGGCACCGGCTTTGGCCGCAGCCTCGTCAAACTGCTTATGAAGCGCCTCGTCCTTGACCTCGGCAAACGCCTTTTTCGCATCGCCGCCATAATATTCGGCAAAGCCGTTAAACCCTGCCTGCCCCAGTTTAACGTAAGTCGCGGGCAATGGCAGTTTCAGATTGGCTTTGATTTGGTCGGCGGCTTTGGGGACATTGTTCGCATATTTAATAAATGCCTTCATCCGCGTTGTCGCATCGGAATAAGGCCGCGCCACGTAAACATTCGGGTCGAGCGCACCCAGATAGAATGCTGGGTTCTTATACTGCCCCTGAGCATCTTCGAGGCCAAACAATTCACCCTCCATCGCGTGGACCAGATAATCACGTTCAAACTTTTCGGCATCGGTCATGTCGCCGTCGTCCAATGCTTTTGCGTCAGCAATGGCTTTTTTGCGGTAGTCGATCATTGCGGTCAGACCCTCGGGACTCCAGTCTGGCAGCTGCCCGTCGAATTCATGCTTGCCCTGATAAACAGCGGTCGTCGGCGCGAGTTTGAAATATCCGTCGAGGAATGTTTCGATATGGGTCCCCCACGCAGTGCTCTCACTGGCCGCAGTAACCGCGGCCGGTTCAGCGTCTTGTTCGACCTTTTTGCAAGCGCCGGTGATGCTGATCGCTGCAACCGATGCTGCGATCATAAGATGTTTCAATTTCATATTGGCTCTCCCTGCCATTCAATGCCGGAAGGATGCACATAATCGTGGGCATTGGCCAGCGCCTTTCGACCAATGCAGCCTTGTTACGGATAGCTGGCATTGCGCACGCCGGACCTTCCAGCTAGGCGCAGTGCCGATGAACGGCCCGCATCCCTTTTCGATCCCCGCTTTTCGCGCGTACTGGATTTCCCGCTTCGTCGCGGTGATCGCGACGATGTCGATGGTCGTGATTATCGGCTGGCAGGTCTATGACATTGCCCGCAGCGACTACGGCATGTCACCCAAGGTAGCGGCGTTTCAGCTCGGGCTGTTGGGCCTCGCTCAGTTTGTGCCGCTATTTGTGCTGACCCCGGTGGCGGGATGGGCCGCGGACCGGTTTGAGCGGCGGACGGTGGCGCGGCTTGCCAATATGATTGATCTGGGCGTTGCGGTCGCACTCGGGCTGCTGACGCTTTACGATATGCTGAATTTACCGATCCTGTTTGTGATGGCCGCACTTCACGGCATGGCTCGGGTGTTTGTCGGGCCGGCGATGAGCGCGATTGCGCCCAATCTGGTGCCAGCAGAATCACTACCGCGCGCGATTGCTTTAAGTTCGATTGCCTGGCAGTCGGCGTCGGTTATAGGCCCTGCGGCAGCTGGCTTCATGTATGCAGAGAGCCCGGCGATGCCGTACTGGGTTGCAGCAGCAATGCTCGGCCTCGCCAATATCGCGCTGAGTTTCATCCCGCCGGTACATCCGCCAGCCAATCCGGAACGACCGCACCCAGTTCGACAGATGATTGAGGGACTTCGTTACACTTGGTCAGAACGGTTCCTGCTCGGTGCGATCACGCTCGATTTGTTTGCGGTACTACTAGCTGGCGCAACCGCATTGCTGCCGGTGTACGCACGCGACATATTGCACGTCGGCCCTGAGGGTCTAGGGCAGCTACGAGC
>JANPAM010000328.1:0-6002 GCA_031429915.1 Sphingomonadales bacterium
AAATCGACGGAAAAACGATATCACTAACCGCAAAAGAGTTCGAACTTGCCGACCTGTTTTTCCGAAATGCCGACCGTACTTTGTCACGCAACTACATCATGGAGACAATTTGGCGGACAACAGCGGCGCTCGCTACAAGAACGCTCGACATGCACATCTCCCGCGTTCGCGCCAAGCTCGAATTGCAGCCTGAGAATGGGTTTCGGATATTCACGGTGTTCGGGTATGGCTACCGTCTGGAATCGATAAGTCAGACCTGACGGTAGATAGGGGAGCCGACAATATGCACATCGCCGGGATATCATTGTCGGCATTGCTGCTGACATCCGCGACGCCACTATATGCTGCCGAAAATGACGACGGCTCAGTGCGCTACACGGTTCGTAAAGGCGATACGCTGGTCAATCTGGGTGACAAATATCTAACCCGAGCCGAAACCTACAAAATTGTCCAAAAGCAAAACCGCATTGCCAACCCTCATGTAATCCCGGTTGGTAAAGTGCTAAATATTCCGCGCAGTCTGCTTAAGTATAAGCCTGCCAAAGCCAAATTGGTGGCTGTCCGGGGGCGCGTTCTTGCAGGACAAGTCCAATTGTCGCTCGGCCAAACGCTGACCGAAGGCATCGCAATAACGACGGCGGAGTCTTCTTTTGCTACCCTGCTTCTCGATGATGGCTCACGCGTTTCGTTACCGTCCAACACCGAAATTCACATCCGACGCCTGCGAAGCTATGTTTTGGGCGACAGCCTCGATTATGAGTTCGATGTTGCCAAAGGAGGCATGCAATCCTCCGTAATTAAGCATAAATCGGCCGATGACCGGTATCAGGTGCGCACACCGAAGGCTGTTTCTGCTGTGCGTGGCACCGATTTTCAGTCGCGCTACGATGCCGCGACTGACAAGGATTTTGCCGAGGTTGTCGAAGGCGCGCTGGCGGTCGAGGTGGGTTCGGCAATGCCCACCGCGTTGCCAGCGGGTAACGGGCTGGCGCTAATACCGGGCGGCGGCGTTATTCGAGAAGCACTGCTCCCCCCCCCCTTCATTAATTGAGCCGGGGAAACTGCAGTCCGAGCCGACCGTGCGGTTTGCGGCTAGTCCGAATGACGATGTGGGCGGTTACCGCATTGCACTCGCCGCCGATGCCGGCTTTGTCGATCAGGTCGCGGACCGCGTTGTCGGCAACGAACCAGCTACGTTCGACAATATCGGCAATGGCAATTATTTCGTTCGTGCCCGCGCGATTTCACGCAACAGGATTGAGGGCATACCAGCAACCTTTGCATTCAAACGCAGGTTGAACGGGGTAAAGGCGACAGCCGGACAAACCGACGAAGGCTATACATTTAAATGGCTGGGTGACGGTGAAGGCATTCGTCGTCACCATTTCCAACTATTTCGTGGAAATGTCGAAACGATGCCGATGGTTGACGAAACTTCATTGGACGTTGATCGCATTTCGATCTCCGATTTACCACCCGGCGATTATTTCTGGCGGGTGGGCGTGGTCCAATATCTCGACGGTGAAATGGCGACCAACTGGCTCCCAGTTGAAAAGATGACAGTGGCCCAACCCTGATCTCGGCGTCAGCCTTGATCTTTCGTCCCGACAGCCCGAATAAGACATATGAATTTGAGGGTTCGCCTTGCGGTAGAGTGGGTTGCGATCGGGTTGGTTGCAACCGCAGTTGTTGTTTCGGCAATGCTGTGGCGCGGAACCGGGTCGCTCGACAATTTACTGTACGACCGGTTTAGTGCTGCGTGGCGTCCGTCCGCTGACCAAAATATCCTGATTGTAGCAATCGATGACCCTAGCCTAAAGGCGCTAGGCAAATGGCCTTGGCATCGCGGCGTACACACAAGGCTGCTTTCGAAGCTTCAGGCAGCGAAGCCTCGATCAATCACCTTTGATATTCTGTTAAGCGAGGCCAGCGACCCGTTGATCGATGCTGCGTTAGCATCCGCTATGCGCGGCCCTGCCCCGATCTTCGCGCCACTCCATTTCGCAAGTCCCGGCAGCGACGGCCGCGCATTTGATACAATACTCCCCGCTCCAATATTTGCGCCAGCGATCTCTGCTGTGGGTCATGCCAATGTCAGCTTCGATGATGACGGAATTGTCCGTCGAGCGGCCTTATGTTTCAAGCCTGATACCGGATCGCCCAAATGGCCGCATCTGATTGAGCTAGCCTATCACGGCGGGGCAAAGACACCCTCACCCGCGTTTAAGCGAGCCAAAGACTGCGGCGACGAACTGTTGATTCCCTATTCGAAACGCGAAAGTTTTACGGTGATTTCCTACAGCGATTTGCTGTCAAACATCTTACCCGCTGGCCTGATTTCGGGCCGCGACGTCATCATCGGTGCAACTGCCGCCGGCATGGGGGACAATTTTCCGGTTCCCAATGGAGCAGGCGGATTGCTCCCCGGGGTCGAGGTGATGGCTAATATGCTAGGCGCAATGCGGCGCGATGATTTTGTTCGACCCTTGGGCGAAGGATGGGTTGTTGGTTTGTCATTGCTCCCATTGTGGTTGCTACTCATCGGTTTCGTGCGTTGGCGGCCGCAGGTGGCACTGGCGATGTCATTAATGTTGATTGCAGCGATCCTTGTCAGCAGCGTCGGATTGCTCGGCGCTCGATTGTGGTTTCCACCGGGTGGCGCCTTGCTTGGGGTACTACTCGTCTATCCGTTATGGGGCTGGCGAAGATTGCAAGCGATGAGCGATTTTATGGCGGTCGAACTCGGCGCGCTGGAGAAGGAGGGCGAAGCAACGCCGATCCCCATGGCGCCCAGCCGCGCCAGTGATATTGTCGGGCGACAAAGCGAAGCACTCGCGGGCGCGATCGACCATATGCGCGACCTGCGGAGGTTTGTTGCCGACACACTCGCCGATCTGCCCGATCCGATGTTTGTCAGCGATCCGAGTGGCAAGGTGACGTTGGCAAACCGGTTACTCGATGAACGGCTTGGGTGGCCGATAGCTGGAATGGCGGTCAAAGCAGCGCTTGACGAAATGGTAACGCCGGAGAACCGCGCCGCGGTCGATCATTACCTCGCCGCCGACCCGGCACAGCAATCTTTAGAATTCGTTCGTTTCACCTCTCCGCTTGATCGCACGTTCGTGATGCGGAGGTCGGAGGTGCGAAGCGATGCTGGTGTGCTCCACGGCCATATACATTATCTGACCGACATATCAGCGCTGGCCAAAGCCGAGGCCGAGCGCGAGGTTGTTTTGCAACTGTTATCACACGATATGCGCGCGCCCCAGTCGACGATTATTGCATTACTGGATGGTGAGGTCGATACCGACGCCAAGAAGCGCATTGAAAACAATGCCCGACGGACGATGCAGCTAGCGCAGGACTTCGTCGATATCGCGCGGATGGGCGAAACCGAATTTAATGGTGACGATGTTCTGCTTGCAGATCTGATGCGTGATTCTGCGGACAATTTCTGGCCGCTGGCGAACGAACGCAGGATTCGCATCACGGTTACCGACAACAGTGACAGTGGCTTTGTGATTGCCGAAACCGATACGCTGTGTCGCGCGATAGCCAATTTGATCGACAATGCGATCAAGTTCAGTCCCGACGGCAGCACTATTACTATCGTTATCGACCGAGTTGACATAAGCGGCGCGTCTTGGCTTTCCGCGTCCATCACCGATCAGGGCACGGGAATAAGTCCCGATATTTTGCCGCGCCTGTTTAGCCGGTTTGCAACCGGTGGAGACCATCAAGGCCGCGCTCAAGGCACAGGTCTCGGGCTGACATTCGTCCAGGCCGTGATTGCCCGGCACAAAGGACGCATTGCGGCCGAAAATGTAGCTGACGGTGGCGCACGCTTTACCTTCGATCTGCCCGAAGCACCCGATGTCTAGTCGCGGCCAGTTCGCTTGACTGCATAACTTCCGCGCGGGTTACCCATATCAGCCAGCGCGGCCTTCACAAGTTCGGGAAGCGCACCGGCAAGCGTTTGATTGCAATGATATTCCGCTGCACTGCTTTGATAGAGCAAGGCTCCGTCGGATATTTGAGTCAGCGCCACTCCGATACGATATTCGCGGTCCTTACAGCTCTGTAACGGCTTTTTCCGCTTTGCGACGGCAAGGCTGGCCGGGCCCGCAGCGGTGCCGAGCGCCAATGCCGCCGGGCGCTCCGCCAGACTGACCTCGAGATGAAGTGCGCCATTCTCTGCGGTTGAATATCCACGCGAAACCAACGCATCCGACACCAGCTTTTGCGCAGACAGCAATTCGGAGGTCTGTGATTTATTCTCGGAGAGCGAAAATGCACCGGCAACCAGCGCCGGTTGCCCCTTGCTCGTTATGCGTGTTTCGACTGTCTGGGAACATCCGGCGATCAGGATCGCGGTCAGCGGAACGACTAGGTATCGCATCATAAGCACTGCTATGAGCGCTTTGACAGAGCAAGCAAGCGCTAGTTGGAATTACAATGATTTAGCGCGTCAGCAAAAAGTAAATCACGTAAAGCCAGCCCAATATTCCGTGGATGATCGCCCACAACACAGACTTATACGCGGTATAGCTGATCACAATAGCCAACGCACTGCCGAGGCCGACGCCCGAGCTCACCACGTCGCGCTGCATTTTCATGCCGCCTGCCTCGCCCGCTCGGTGAGTTCCTGATTGAGCATCTCGGCAAGCAAGAATGCCAGTTCGAGCGACTGCGCCGCGTTCAACCTCGGGTCGCAGTGGGTGTGATAGCGGTCGGCAAGACCTTCATCGGTAACGGCAATCGCGCCACCGGTGCATTCGGTAACATTCTGCCCGGTCATCTCGATATGGATGCCACCACCGAAGCTCCCCTCGGCGCGGTGGACCGCAAAGAAGCCGCGTACTTCGGCGAGGATCCGTTCGAACGGACGCGTTTTGTAACCGCTAGCCGATTTGATGACGTTGCCGTGCATGGGGTCGCACGACCAGATAACCGGATGGCCTTCGCGCTGGACCGCCCGCACCAATATCGGCAAGCCGCTCTCGACCTTGTCATGACCGTAACGCGAAATCAGCGTGATGCGCCCTGCTTCGCGCGCCGGATTGAGCGTGTCGAGCAGCCGCAACAAAACGTCGGGTTCGAGGCTTGGCCCGCACTTGATGCCGATTGGGTTGCCGATACCGCGCATATATTCAACATGCGCCGATCCCTCAAACCGAGTGCGATCACCGATCCACAGCATATGCGCCGATGTGTCGTACCAACCGCCGGTCAGCGAATCCTGCCGAGTCATCGCTTGTTCGTAAGGCAGCAATAGCGCTTCGTGACTGGTGTAAAAACTCGTGCCCTTGATCTGCGGAACCGTCTCGGGCGTAATCCCGCAAGCCACCATGAAATCGAGCGCCTCACCGATCCGGTCGGCGGTTTCCTTGTATTTCTTCGCCCACGGGCTTCGGCCCATATAGTCGTGGGTCCACGCATGAACCTGTTGCAGATTGGCATAGCCACCGTTCGAAAAAGCACGGAGCAAATTGAGCGTCGATGCGGCCTGATTATAAGCACGGACCATGCGCGCAGGATCCGGCTCGCGCCCCTCAGCCACAAATTCTATGTCGTTGATGATGTCGCCGAAGTAGCTTGGCATTTCGACTCCGCCAATTGTTTCGGTATCGGTCGAGCGTGGTTTGGCAAACTGCCCCGCCATCCGACCGACTTTGACCACCGGTACTTTGCCGGAAAATGTCAGCACCACCGCCATTTGCAGGATTACGCGGAATGTATCGCGGATATTGTTGGGGTGAAACTCGGCGAAGCTTTCGGCACAGTCGCCGCCCTGCAACAAGAAAGCCTTGCCCTCGACGACCTGCGCCAGATCAGCTGTCAGGTTGCGTGCTTCACCTGCAAAGACCAGCGGTGGATAATTGCGCAGTGTCGCCTCGGTCGCGGCCAGCGCGGCCGCATCTCGGTACACAGGCATATGAATTGCCTTGGCATTCCTCCAGCTATCAGGCGTCCATGTTGTCGCCATTTAATCAACTCCAAAC
>JANPAM010000329.1:0-2035 GCA_031429915.1 Sphingomonadales bacterium
GCTGATGGCAACACGATGCGCTTCTACTTTGGCGTGGACAACGTTCTCGACCGCGGCGTACCGAATGGTGCAACTACGGCGACCGGCGGTGGCAGCGCGATCTACTCGTTCCGAGGTCGCAACCTCTATGCGGGTTTCCGCGCTCGCTTCTGATAGAATTCGTCACGTTAGTAAAAAGAAGGGCGCCTCTCGGGGTGCCCTTTTTCGTTGGTGGAGAAGTTTAACGCCAGATGCGTTTGGATCGCTGGCCCAAAGTGGTGAGCAATTCATATTGCGACACGCCCGACTGTTCGGCCAAATCGGGCAAATTATAGGGTAGCGTGACCCAGTCGCCTTCGGCAAGCGCTGGAAAAGCCGTCGCGTCGATCGTTATCAGGTCCATTGACACCCGGCCAATCACCGGAAGTGTAATGCCACCTGCATATACTATCCCATGCCCGGAAAAGCTGCGAAGATATCCGTCTGCATAGCCCATGGCAGCGGTCGCAAGCACGGTCGGCGCTTTGCATTTATGCGTGGCACCATAGCCGACGGTATCCCCGGTTTTCAAATGCCGGACCTGCAATATCCGCGCGGCCAGGCATACCACAGGTGCGATAACCTTCGCCATTTCGGCTCGTTCGATCCCACCGTAAAGACCGATGCCCGGTCTGGTAACGTCGAAATGATAATCGCGACCGAGCATGATACCGGCGCTGTTGGCAAGACTGCGGCGCTTGGCGTGGATCGTCCGCGAAAGCTGGTTAAACAATGCAAGCTGGCAGGGATTCTGGTCGCTATCTTGATCCGCCGAAGCGAGGTGCGACATGAGGATGTCGATGTCCAGACTGTCAAGAAGTTCAGCCGAAACCTCCTCCGGGCCAATGCCAAGCCGGTTGATGCCGGTGTCCAGCATGACGTGGCACCGCCCACCGCCTGCCGACTTCCATATCGCAACCTGCTTGGGCGTGTTGAGTACGGGCACAGCACCCAGTTCGCGAACGAGCGGAATGTCCGCGGCCTCAATGCCATTCAGTATGGAAATCAATTCGGGCGGAACCAGATCGGCAATTGCCGCCGCCTCGCGCCAATGTGCAACGAAAAAGTTACGGCAGCCGGCATTGCGCAACCGCGTTACCACTTCACGTGCGCCAAGCCCGTATCCATCTGCCTTGACCGCAGCGCCGCAATCAGCTTGCCCTTGCGCTTTCAGAAACCGCCAGTTCGCAACCAGCGCGTCACCGTCAAGATGCAGCCGAAGCGGTGCCTCGAATTCAGACATAGCCGATTGGTTGAACCGGAAAGCCGCTCAACTCAGCTCCTCTTTTCCCGATGTTTCGGGAAGCCAGATTAATGCAACGATAAACGCCATCGCGGTAACCCCGACGGTATACCAAAGTCCCGAATAGGCATTTCCGGTTTGTGCTACGATATATTGCGAGATATACGGCAGAAATCCACCGAAATAACCGGCCCCAATATGGTAAGGGATCGACATCGACGTATAGCGGATTTTTGCCGGAAACATCTCGACAAGGATAGCCGCCACCTGCCCGTAGGTCATTGCCGATAACCCGACCATCAATGCCACGGCGAGAATGATTTTCCAAGGCTTACGCTGGGCAGGGTCGGATTTGTCAGGATAGCCCGCCGCTTCAAGTGCGGCGACGTAGGCTTTTTCATCATAGCCCTGCAACACCGCGTCGCCGACCTGCAACGAGACGGCGTCGCTGGTTGCTTTGCTATAGCTGATGCCGCGTTTTGTCAGGAAATTTAGCGCGCTTCCGCATTCGCTGTCCTGCGTCCGTTTAAACACGCTGAAATCGCAATCGGCGGGCATTGACAAGGTTACTGGCGAAGTGGCTGTTGCCTTTTCCAGCGCTGGATTGGCTGCATCGGCCATCATTCCAAACAACGGGAATATCGCAAATATGGCGATGGCATAGCCGATCAGCAGAATCTTTTTGCGGCCGACTTTGTCAGACAACCAACCGAAAAGCACATAAAACGGAGCTGCAATGGTCGCCCCGGCCGCCATATAGAGCAGCGCGTCGGT
>JANPAM010000330.1:0-2297 GCA_031429915.1 Sphingomonadales bacterium
CAGGCATTGAAATAGAAAATAGCTACAATGCCGATGTCCATGACAATATTGCCACTCACAACACCGGCGGAGTTTTAGTATTTGACCTTCCCGACCTACCGCAAATGGGCGGGAAAAACGTCCGCATATTCAGCAATATCATCGTCGACAACATGACTCAGAATTTTGCCCCGAAGGGCAATATTGTTGCCAATGTGCCGACCGGTACCGGCGTCATGGTCATGGCGAACCGCAATGTCGAAATCTTCGACAATGTCATTGGCGAGAATGGCACCACCAACATCATGGTCGTCGGATACCGCTTTCCGCACAAGGACGCAAAATATGATCCGCTGCCTCAGGGCGTCGTGATGTGGGATAATCAGCATGGCCGCGCCGGATGGGCTCCGCAGTTTCGCGGCGGCGACCAGATCGCGGCAGCAATGGGCGGCAGCTTTCCGCAGATTTTCTGGGATGGCGCGGGTGGATCAGCGAAAGCACCGATTGTCATGGATGCCGTTCCGGCTTTGTCGCTCGGTTTGAACGACATCATGGCCGATCCGAGCACCGCTCAGCCAGCGCCATTGGCAGCTGCAACCGCTCGTCCGGCGGCTTTGCCAACTATTACGCTGCCAGAGAGCATGGAGGCCGCCGTCCGCTAATGCGTCTGTTATTGCCAGCCTTGGCGCTGTTTATTGCGGCTGTAGCGACTGCGCAGTCCAGGCCAACGATTTCGGATGCAGCGATCACGACAAGTGCCAACCCGGCAACGTTGTCGGCTTTCGGATTTTTCGATGGCGGTGCGGGCAAACCTTCGTCAGCTCTGATACCCTATTCGCTTCGAACGCCACTTTTTTCCGATTATGCCGAAAAGCAGCGGTTTATCCATCTGCCAGCGGGCGCGAAACTGACAGTCGATGCGGTCGGCAAAGTGGCTTTTCCTGTCGGCACCGCACTGATTAAAAGCTTTGGGTATCCCAGCGAAAACGGCGATTTGAAAGTTATCGAGACAAGGCTTTTGCTCCACCGCGCCGAAGGATGGGTCGCGTTGCCCTATGTCTGGCGAGCCGATGGCAAAGATGCCGACTTGCGCGTGGGCGGAACGCGTGTGCCAGTGACCTTCAAAAAGCCCGACAGACAGCCGCAGTCGATCAGCTATGCGGTTCCCAACAAGAACCAGTGTAAGCAATGCCATTCGTCGGGCGACGTAATAATGCCCATCGGTCCTGTTGCACAGAATTTGGTATTTCCACGAAAAGGTGACGCGGAGAAGTTGCTACACACCGAGACAGCGAACCTCGAAGCAAAGTGGGACGATCCAAAGTCTGGCACGCTCGACCAACGTGCTCACGCCTATCTGCGAGTCAATTGTGGTCATTGCCACGCCCCCAAAGGATCGGCGAGCAACAGTGGTCTTATTCTCGACGGCTCGGCAAAAAGCGCCGCTGCGTTCGGTATCGGCAAGCGTCCCGTGGCCGCGGGCAGGGCGAGCGGCGACATGGACTTTATCATTGAAGCAGGTAAGCCCGACCGTTCGATCCTGATCAACCGGATGAAGAGCACGGATCCCGCCATCGCCATGCCAGAGATCGGCCGTGCAACGGCCCACGACGAAGGCGTTGCGTTGCTCGAACAATGGATACGGGCGATGCCGAAAGGGTGAGACTACTGAAGCATTCCGCGTTTCAGTTCGTAGCGTTGACCACCGAAACCTTCGAAAACGCCAGCGATTGCCGGATGGTTTACCGGACCATGTTCGGTGTCTGAAAGCAAATTTTGCTGACTGACATACGCTATGTAGCTGTTATCGGCATTTTCCGCGAAGAGATGATAAAACGGTTGGTCCTTTGCTGGACGAACGCTCTCCGGGATAGATTCATACCATTCATCGCTATTGGCAAAAACGGGGTCGACATCAAAAATCACACCGCGAAAATCGAAGATGCGGTGACGAACGACATCGCCAATCGTGAAGGCAGCTTCCGATATGTCAGCGGGCATGGGAGATTCGTTCATGGTCGTAATATCGGGTCTAATGCCGCGCAAATCAACCTTGCGCTTGGCAAAGCAAAAAACTTCGGTTATTGGCCCCGCTCTGTCATCGGGGCACGCCGGTTTTCCGGCACTGACCAGCCCTTGTGACATGCGGAGAGATGGCTGAGTGGTCGAAAGCACCGCACTCGAAATGCGGCGTGCCGGTGACGGTACCTAGGGTTCGAATCCCTATCTCTCCGCCATTTTCATGCCGTTCATGTGCCGTCAAAAGAGGTGGCTTTAACCAGTCCCTTTCGCTAGCAGGCGTGCACGACCGATTTTTG
>JANPAM010000331.1:0-15264 GCA_031429915.1 Sphingomonadales bacterium
AACACATGGCTGACACCGGGAACGTCGATGCCGCGTGCTGCGATGTCGGTTGCGACAAGGATCTTGATCTGGCCGTCGCGGAACGATTGAAGGGCGGCAGTGCGCTGACCCTGCGATTTGTTACCGTGTATAGCGGCGGCCTTGATGCCAGCACCCGCAAGCCCACGCACAACGCGGTCGGCGCCGTGCTTGGTGCGCGTGAAAACCAATGCGCGGTCGATTTCTTCGGTTTGCAGTTTCAACGTCAGCAACGTCTGCTTTTCGCGCTGCTCAACGAACGTCACGAATTGTTCGACCCGCTCGGCAGTAGTCGCCGCAGGGGCAACCGAAACGCGCACCGGATTATTGAGGAAGCGGTTGCCAAGCTCGGCAATCTCTTTCGGCATCGTCGCCGAGAAGAACAACGTCTGGCGCTGTTTCGGCAACAACTGGTCGATGCGCTTCAGCGCGTGGATGAAGCCCAAATCCATCATCTGGTCGGCTTCGTCGAGAACGAAGATTTCAACGTCTTTCACCGTTTCCGCCCGCTGTTCGATCAAGTCGATCACACGACCAGGTGTCGCAACGAGGATGTCGACGCCGGCGGCCAGTTTCTTCTTCTGGCTGAAAATCGGCATGCCGCCAAAAACGCATTCGGTTTTTAGGCCGAGAAACTTGCCGTAGGTTTTGAAGCTCTCGGCAATCTGTGCCGCGAGTTCGCGCGTCGGCGACAGCACCAGCATCCGGCAGCTATATTGCTGACGCGCTTTGGGCTTGGTTGCGAAATGGTGAAGCGAGGGCAGCGCAAACGCCGCCGTCTTGCCGGTACCGGTCTGAGCGATCCCGCAAAGGTCGCGGCCTTCAAGCAAAGGCGGAATCGCCTGCTGCTGGATCGGGGTGGGAGTATCGTATCCAGTGGCTTCGAGCGCCTTCAGGATCGGTTGGGCTAGGCCCAAGTCAGAGAAAAAAGACATGTTATACTTTCAATTTGGTCGTCGCGGCCCCTTAATGCGTGTCCTTAAATCAGGACCGCACGGGCGCGACAGCAGGTGTTCGGGAGCAGCGTATGCCGACCCGTTGGAAACAACCCTGCGTGATATGGGAAGCCTCTAAGCTTAACGCATCTTGTTCGATTGGCGAGGCCACCAAATGCGGCCCTCACGCTGCCAATACTGCGGCGGTTACATCCGCTCGCCTCATGCGCTTGATGGCCATATGGTCCGGAAGCGCAAGAAAAGCAAGTTATTTGTGCAACGCAGCAATATTCATGCGTCCTGACGCTGCCCGCAACCTCTTGTTAACCATCCATTAGGGCATTTCGTTCACAGATTTCCGGAAAGCATATTGCTAGAGGAAATTGTTTATGGTTCAGGGGCAGAACGGGGTAGATGTGGCAATTATCGGGGCGGGTCCGGCTGGCCTGACGGCCGCCTATCTGCTTACGAAGAAGGGTTATAGCGTAACCGTAATCGAAAAGGACGAACGCTATGTCGGCGGCATCAGCCGGACCGTAGAGGTCGATGGCTACCGCTTTGATATCGGCGGCCACCGCTTTTTTTCCAAATCGAAGGAAGTGGTTGATCTCTGGAACGAGATTCTGCCTGACGATTTTATACAACGGCCCCGGATGAGCCGGATTTACTACGAAGGCAAATTCTACAGCTATCCGCTTCGCGCGTTTGAGGCATTGTTCAACCTGGGTATCGTCCGTTCGACCTTGTGCATGGCAAGCTATGCTAAGGCGAAGGCGTTTCCAAACAAAAATGTCCGCAGTTTCCAGGATTGGACAGTCAACCAGTTTGGCCACAAACTTTTCTCGATCTTCTTCAAAACCTATACCGAAAAGGTCTGGGGTATGCCCTGCGACGAAATGTCGGCAGACTGGGCAGCACAGCGCATCAAGGGATTGAGCCTCGGCGGCGCGGTGATCGACGGGCTGAAGCGTTCGCTTGGCCTTAACAAGGCACCCAATAATGGGATGGAAACCAAGACCCTGCTCGAAACATTCCGCTATCCCCGGCTTGGGCCTGGAATGATGTGGGATGCCGCACGCGATTTCGTCGTCGCCAAAGGCAACACGGTATTGATGGGCCATAGCTTCAAGCAATTGGCGCAAGATGCCGACGGCGGTTGGCGTGTGTCGGCGACAAAGGCGGATGGCAGAGAAGCGGTGATTACCGCCAAGCATGTCATCAGCAGCGCGCCGATGCGCGAACTGTCAGCACGAATCCATCCGTTGCCGCAAACTTCTTTGCAGGCGAACAATCTGCGTTACCGCGATTTCCTTACGGTCGCGCTGATGATCAAGTCGGACGATCTGTTCCCCGACAACTGGATTTATATTCACGACAGCAAGGTGCAGGTCGGTCGAGTACAGAATTTCCGCAGCTGGTCGCCAGAGATGGTGCCGGACCCGTCTATCGCTTGCGTAGGCCTCGAATATTTCTGCTTCGAAAACGACAATCTTTGGGCGTCGAGCGATGCCGATCTGATCCAACTGGCCAAGAAAGAAATGGGCATTCTCGGCCTATGCAAGCCCGAAGACGTTGTCGGCGGTGCTGTGGTCCGTCAGGAAAAAGCCTATCCGGTCTATGACGATGATTATGCAGCGAATGTCGACGCAATGCGCGCTGAACTGGAGGGCAGATATCCGACCCTCCACATGGTCGGACGTAACGGGATGCACCGGTATAACAATCAGGATCATGCAATGATGACGTCGATGCTGACTGTTGAGAATATTGTAGCCGGAAGCCGCGTGTATAATATCTGGAACGTCAACGAGGACGCCGAATATCACGAGGCGGGCGACGAGGGCGAGCAAGTTGCAATCGCTGCCCAAGTCACCTCTGATCAGGCTGCTGCATTGATGTCGGAACGGGATGTTCCAAAACGCATCAACACTGGCATCGAAGCTGATGCCGAAGAACTCAAAATCAGCAAGGCTGCTTGAAATTAGGGCATTAGGGTTCCGCGCCATTTCGCGCGCGGAGATCGGTTTACGAGGCGGGCAATGATTAAACTGATTAACGACATGCGCGGAATCACTTTCGTCCGCTATCTCGTGGTCAGCGTTGGTGCGTTGGCTGTTGATCTGGGCGCATTCCTGGCACTTCTCCAAACCGGTTTGAACAGTGTCGTCGCCTCCGCAATGGGATATGGCCTAGGAATATTTGCTCACTGGATGTTATCAAGCCGCAAAGTTTTCCATGACCGCGTGTCTGATCGCGGCACTGCGGCGCGTACTCAGCAAAAGGCGATGTTCGTTGTGTCGGCTCTGCTTGGCCTTGTGGTGACGATGAGCATTGTTGGTATTGGGGATGCGCTCGGGCGTGACCCGCGCCTTGCCAAATTTGTCGCGATTGGCGTGTCGTTCGTTTTGACATATTTGCTGCGCGACGTGGTGATTTTCCGCAACGCTCGCACCGGTTAGCAAATGCAGCTATTTCTTGAGCAGCACTATCGCAAAGTTCTCCTGCTAATTTGGGTAGTCAGCTGTTTGATGTTGGCTGGTTCCACTTGGAGCGCAATCGCCGAATGGCGGATGGGCGATCCTGACGACCAGATGCGGCTCAATCAAGTTCGCGATTGGCTTGCGGGTCAAAGTTGGTGGGATGTTACTCAATATCGAATGAATATACCCGAAGGCGGCCCAATGCATTGGTCGCGATTGGTCGATGTACCCATTGCAGCAGCCATATTGGTGCTTACGCCAGTCTTTGGAATGGCCTTGGCAGAACATGCTACTTTGGCAGTTATTCCGTTGCTGACGTTCGGCCTGATCCTCTACCTCTATGCCGCTACTGCCCGTCGCCTATTTGGCCCGATAGCGGCTTTGGTTGCTGCCTCGCTCTTTATCACGATATTGCCTGCGGTGGTTCAGGTGCGCCCCATGCGGATCGACCATCATGGATGGCAACTTGCGCTCTTTTTTGTGGCAAGCCTCAATCTGTTCAATCGGCGATCGCCCATTCGCGCTGCTGCAATAACAGGCGTCGCACTTGCGCTCTGGATTGAAATTTCGGTTGAAGGCCTGCCATTTGCGATCTTGATACTGGGCATTATGGGGTTACGCTGGTTGCTAGCCGACCAAAGCGAGGACCGCAAAGCTGATAATTACGGGTTGCCAGCTGCACTGATTTCATTGGCACTGACCAGTGCTGCATGTTTCGCTTTGACCGAGGGCTGGTCAAATGTCGCCAATTACTGCGACAGTTTGTCACCTTTCCATATCGTAGCATTTTTTGGCATGGCGATTTTGGTGGTAGTCGGCACAGCAATTAAAACCAAATTGTCGGGAAATTTGGCGATTGCAGTCGCAATGATCACTGCTGGCAGTGCCGGAATAGTCGGCGCTTCGCTTGTGCTTTATATTGCCCCCCAATGTGCCGGGGACGCGTTTAGCCAACTTGATCCGCTGGTACGCGAATATTGGTTTAATCGCGGGCTGGAAGGATTGCCCCTTTGGTCGGTGCAGCCACGATTTGTCATTCAGGAACTTGCGGGGCTTGCGGGCGGGACCGTGGGATTAATCTATATATTGGTCGCATCCCGGCAGTTGACGAGAAAAGATAAAGTGGCTCTGGCTTTATTGTTCATCGGCTGCGCTACCATAGGTTCTTTTGTCAGCCGCACTACTGTCTATGCACTATGTCTGGGGACCATCATGCTGTCGGCCGTATTAGTCGACATTTTCGGAAAAGCTGAAAAATTAAGTAGCATTCCAGTACGGATGGGCCTCCGGATTTGTGCGATGCTAATGGCGATACCCTCGCTCGTTGGCGAAAATATCATGTACCGGTTCGAATTGTTGGACCATGTTACGATTTCGAGTGACAGAACAACGACAGCCAAGTTTCATCAGGCGGCTGTCCTTTGCCAAAAGCTCTCTGCGGCTCAATTGCTCAACCGTTTACCCAAATCGAATCTGATGGTGGGTCTGGATACCGCGCCGGGCATATTGCTGACCACCGACCATTTTGTGATAGCCACGGGGCATCATCGTAACGCGGTAGCTATGGCCGACGTGATCCGAACGTTCACAGGCTCGCCAGAACAGGCAGAACGCATCATTCGGTCACGCAAAGCTCGGTATTTGGTCATGTGCGACGGAAGTTTTGAACTCGCAATTTACCAGCAACGGTCTCCGCAAGGATTTCTGGCGCAATTGCGACGAGGGAAGGTGCCCGCTTGGCTGGAACGCCAGTCAGACACCGGGCCGTTCCAGATTTTTCGTGTCGTTCCCGAGCGTCGGGGAGGAAGCCAGTGATGGCCGCGCTTCGCCAATACTGGCTTATATTGCTTGTCTGGGCTTTGGTCTCTCTCGCCCTCGTTATCCAGTCTTGGACGCAAATCACCACTTTATCCGGCTGGGATCCAGACGATCAGCTTCGCATGGTGCAACTGCGTGATTTTCTTGGCGGGCAAAGCTGGTTTGATACCATGCAGTACCGGATGAATTCGCCCGAAGGTGCGCCAATGCACTGGTCGCGCTTGATCGAGCTGCCGCTGGCGTTGCTGGTGATGGCGCTGAAGCCACTATGTGGCCAGCATGTAGCTGAAATGTTTGCTGGGGCATCGGTTCCGCTCATGCTCCTGGGTGCTATCGCCTATATGTTAGGCAAGATCGCCACCCGGCTCTCAAATGCCGAGGCAGGGTTTATCGCTGTTGTTTTGACGCTGTTTTCCCCTGCGTTGCTGATGCAGCTACGGCCTATGCGGATTGACCATCATGGCTGGCAGATATTCTGTGGTGTATTGGCATTATCGACAATGTTTTGGCCCGATAAACGGCGTGGCGGGTTGGTGCTTGGGCTATCGCTGGCGGTTTGGCTTCACATTTCGCTTGAAGGCGCCCCATTGACGGCGGCATTCTTCCTGTTGCTCGGATGGCGCTGGATCATCGAAAAGGCAAATGGGCGACGTCTGGCATGGGCTATACTTGCATTTGCCGGCACCAGCATATTGCTGTTCCTCGGCACGCAAAGGGATCTGCTGGCTGTGCATTGCGATGCGATCTCACCGCCGCATATCGCAGCGATTATTCTCGCTGCTGCGATCATGGTGCCTGCGATTGCTGCATCTCCCGATCACCGCCGCTTCCGTTTGGCCGCTTCTCTGGTGGCTGGCGCTGCCGCGGTCAGCGCGATATTTTTGATCGCACCGGCTTGCGCGGGCGGAGCGTTTGGCGGACTCGACCCGTTAGTTCGTGAATATTGGTATGTAAATGTCAGCGAAGGTCTACCGATCTGGGACCAGAGCTTGCGCACTGCGTTAGTTCTGATCGCGACATCATTTTGCGGAATAGCTGCGCTGTTGATGGTGAGGTCGAAATCGTCGCTTGGCGTGAACAAAGACATCCTAATAGCAGGCTTTTTTCTTGTCTATGCAGCTTTGCTGTCGCTCTTCGTGTTTCGCACGGTGTCGGTCGCGGCTGCCTTTTCAATCCCGCTGATAGCGGTGTGGATCAATCAACTGTTCCAGCAATACCGTCGTTCAAAGCTACCGGCAAACCGAGTAGGACTGGTTGCGCTCATGTTGCTTTTGCTGGTGCCCGGCCATCTTCTTGCGCAGCTTTATTCGACCGGTGAGCGCGCCTTTGGCCCAGCACCGAAGCTGACTTCGGTCACAGCGGAAGCGAATTCGAAGAAATGCGAGGCAGTGCCTTCGGTGTCGGCGCTTAATGCATTGCCGAATGGACATTTTGTCGCTCCGTTCGATATGGGACCAACGATATTGCTGACAACGCCGCATCAGGTTCTGGCTAGCAGCCACCACCGCAACGCAAGTGCGATGCACGACCATATCGAGATTTTCCGGTCTGCCCCCGACAAAGCCAGAGACATCGTTACAAAACGCGGCATCACTTATATTGCAACCTGCCCGAGCGAGGCCGAGATGCAATTGTATGCCCGGAAAAACCCCGGCGGGCTTTGGGACCGGCTGTCGAGAGGCGATGCGCCAGCGTGGCTTGAGCCGCTGCCCGACATGGGCGAGGGTATCAAGGTCTGGCGGGTGCGCTAGATTTTGGCGCTAAAGATGCACGAAGTCGCGGCTGAAGCTCTCCAGATGTGCGCCGCCATCGACGAACAAAGTCTGCCCGGTAACATGACGGGCACACGCTAGGTACAGCACGGCATCGGCGACGCCTTGCGGGTCGGGCAGTGCATTGAGGGGCATCATAGCGGCCAGCCGCTCGGCTTGCCCCGGCGCATAATCATCGGTGACGATCACCAGTCCGGGAGCGACTGCGTTGACTCGCGCCTTTGCGCCAAAAGCCTTCGCCATCGTCCGCACCGATGCCGCCAGCGCCTGTTTCGATAATGTGTAGCTTATCTGGTCAACGGGTGGATTTTCGGTGCGCTGGTCGGTCACATGGACAATGGCGACTTGCGACGATGCTACCATCACCAAAGCCTGTGAGAGCAAAACTGGAGCGAAGGTATTGAGCCGAAAATTCGCCTCAAGCGATTTTGCATCCATTGAAGTCCAGTCGTCTTGCCCGAACATTGCAGCGTTGTTGACCAGCAGATCGGGAACGCGACCGAAATGCCCCGATACAGTCGCGATCAGCGGCGCGGCCTTTTCGGGATTTCCGAGGTCGGCAACGAAGGGATGCCATTCGCTTCCCTGTTCGTTGAGGAGGTCAAGCAGCTCAGCCTCCGGCTCCTTGTCGAGGTGGCTCACCAGCGCCAGCGCATAGCCTGCCTTGGCAAGCCTTGCCGCGATGGCTGCGCCCAGCCTGCGTTTGCCGCCAGTCACCAGCGCCAGCGGGGCAGCGCTCATTTGCGGCTCCGCGCCATCGTAATACCAATGGCCTCATTGTCTTCGGCAATTGCCAGTTTGATGATCTTCACGCTGATGTGGCTGATCCGGGCGTCGTCAGCAAATAACGTTTCGATGATACGGTCGGCGACCGCCTCGATCAGAGTGAAATGAACACCCTCGGGCAGATGAGTCGCTGCTTCTTTCAGCGTCATGTAATTTTTGGAAGCGCCCAGCGGCGTATCAGGCGAGTAATGATCGGCTATATCGAGCGTCACGCTGATCGAAATTTTCAGCGGCTGCGGCAGATGGGTTTCCTGACTGTAAATGCCGGTCAGGACATTGACGACAAGGTCGTGCACTTCGAGGATCAAGCTATCGGTCATAAAATCCTTCTAACGCGACCATCGCGCAAAAATTGCTGTCGGCAATAATAGCCCGCGGCTCTTTTCGCGAACTGCTAGCTCGCCAAATTCGACTTTGCCGCCCAGATCATGAAAATGCGATTCGAGCAACGCGCGCAACGCCAGCGCCGACATTCTGACCGCATAAACGGTTAGAAACAGGAACCGAGAATTGGCGTCGAGCAGTTTGCGGCAATCGGCAATCAGTGGGGCTAGGTTAGTTTCGAGATGCCAAACCTCGCCATCGGGGCCACGGCCATATTTCGGCGGATCGAGCAGGATGCCGTCATACCGCTTTTCTCGGCGCACTTCGCGGGCGACGAATTTAGCGGCGTCGTCAACGATCCAGCGGATCGGGCGCTCGGTCATTCCCGACATTTCGGCGTTGACCCGCGCCTGAGCGACAGATTTCTTCGAGGCATCGACGTGCACCATCTGCGCGCCCGCCGCCGACAACGCCAGTGTACCGACCCCGGTATAGCCGAACAGGTTCATACAAACCGGCTCTACAACATCGGCTATCTCACCCCGCATCCAGCGCCAGACCGGGTCCATATCGGGAAAAAACCCCAGATGCCGGAACGGGGTGCACTGCGCGTTGAAGCTGACTTCGTCGTTCCAGTTAAGCGGCCAACCGTCGATTGGCACCGGACGGTTGTTATACCACCGCCCGCCGCCTTCTTCATCTGAGCCCGGAACGAACTCTGCATCGGCGTCCCAGTCATCGGCGGCTGGTGCCCACATTGCCTGCAATTCGGGCCGAATGAAGCGGCGGTCGCCGTAGCTTTCATATTTGCGGCCATTGCCGCTGTCGATCAGCGTGTAATCGTTGCGCGGTTCGCTGACCAAAGTGACGAAGCTTTGTTCCATATCAACGGACGGCGTTCGCCAGCACATAATCGCGCACCGCGTCATAATCGCCGGGCAGGATATCGAAACGCTCCTCGCGGTCGAACAGGCTGGCTACGCGTGTTGGCAACGGTGGTCGAACGCCGGTTGCCCGCTCTACGGCATCGGGGAATTTGGCCGGATGAGCGGTCGCGAGCGTTACCACCGGCACATCGGGCGCGATCTTTGCGGCGCGTGCAGCATGTAGAGCGATCGCAGTGTGCGGGTCGATTACTTCATTGCACGATTCATATGCCCAACGCATGGCCAGCGCCATTTCATCGGCATCGGCGCGGGTGCTAGAAAGCAGCGACGCCTTTTTGCGCATATCGGCGGATAGTACCATCTTGCCCATCTGTTCGAACCACTTCATCCGAGCGCCCGTGGTCGAACCGTCGCGGCCCTCAAGATCGAACAGCAACCGTTCGAAGTTGCTCGACACCTGGATGTCCATCGAGGGTGCGGCTGTGGGGGTGACGCCCAACACCGAGTAATCGCCGCGTAACAAGGCGCGGTGGAGAATGTCGTTGACGTTGGTAGCAACGATCAGTCGTTCGATCGGCAACCCCATTTGCGCCGCGACATAGCCAGCAAAGACATCGCCGAAATTGCCGGTCGGAACCGAAAAAGCGACCGCGCGTTCCGGGGCGCCGAGCCTCAAGGCGGCGTAGAAATAATACACGACCTGCGCCATCAACCGCGCCCAGTTGATCGAGTTGACCGCCGACAGCGTTAGCGGGCCGTTGACTTCGCGGTCGGAAAACATCCGCTTTACCATCGCCTGCGCGTCGTCGAAGCTGCCCTGAATTGCGATATTGTGGACGTTGGGCGTCAGGATCGTGGTCATTTGCCGACGCTGAACATCGGACACGCGCTCGTGCGGGTGGATCATGAAAATCTCGATTTGCTCGCGTCCCGCTACCGCATCGATCGCGGCAGAACCTGTGTCGCCCGAAGTCGCCCCGACAATCGTCAGTTTTTTATCAGTGCCGGTCAGGAAACGCTCGAACAAATGGCCGAGCAGTTGAAGCGCGACGTCCTTGAACGCAAGCGTTGGGCCGTGGAATAGTTCGAGCAACCAGTGCTGGCCGTCGAGTTGAACCAGCGGCGTGACTGCCTCATGCGAAAAGCACCCGTAAGCATTTGCACACAGCTCTTTCAGCTCGGCCTCGGTCAGAACGCCAGCGGTAAACGGTGCCATGACACGCGCCGCCAGATCGACATAAGACAGCCCGCGCATCGACTCGATTTGCTCTGTGGTGAAGCGGGGCCACTGACGCGGCACGTAAAGCCCGCCGTCGTTCGCGAGCCCGGTCAGCGTTACGCCTGCAAAATCAAGCGCATCGGCGTTTCCACGTGTGCTGATATAATCTGTGCTGTTATCGGCCATATCGCGCTCGCGGTTAGCGGCGCGAGCGCTATCCTGCAAGATTATTGCAAATCGGTTCGGACAAAATTAGCGCATCTTTCGCCGATCATTATACTCGGTGCATTGGTGTTGCCCGATATTAAACGCGGCATGATGCTGGCGTCGGCGACATAGAGGCCGTCGAGGCCGCGATATTTGAGACGCGGGTCGACGACTGCGTCGGCGTCGTCGCCCATCCGGCATGTGCCGACCGGGTGATACACGGTGTCGGCGCGGCTGCGGATCATATCGTCGAGCGCGGCATCGTCATTTATGTCGACTGGGTGGAGTTCGACGCCCTCATATTCTGCCAATGCTGGTGCATTCAGGATGCGGTACATTTGGCGGACGCCAGCGCGCAGTGTTTGCATGTCGCGATTGTCGGTGAGAAATGCCGGGTCGATCAACGGCGCGGCTGCGGCATCGGTGGATTGCAACCGAACCGTCCCCCGACTTTCGGGGCGGAGGACGCAGGCGTGGCAGCTGAACCCGTGGCCCTTCACTTTGGTGCGACCATGATCTTCGAGCAACGCAGGTATGAAATGATACTGGATATCTGGGGCCGGAAGGTCGGGCGATGATTTCCAGAACCCGCCTCCTTCGGCGATGCACGTGGTCAATATGCCGGTGCGCTTCATCCGGTGTTCGAATACCGCCTTCAACATGCGCCAGTTGCCAGCCATTGAATCGCCTAGAAAGGTTTTCGACTTCGTGCGGTAACTTATGACATAATCGATATGGTCTTGCAGGTCATTGCCGACCGCTGCCTTGTCTTGAATGACATCAATATTGTGATCCCGCAGGTGCGCAGCGGGGCCGATGCCCGACAACATCAGGATTTGCGGACTGCCAAAAGCGCCTGCCGATAACACAACCGCGCCACGCGCCTTGATCGTTCGGCGCTTGCTTCCTTGACGAATGACAACCCCGGCGGCGCGACCATTTTCGACGACGATTTTCTCGCTCAACGCACCGGTAATGACGTGCAGGTTGGGGCCCGCCGGTTCAACATAAGCGCGCGCCGCCGACCACCGTTCGCCAGCCTTTTGCGTGACTTGATACAGGCCAAACCCATCCTGGGTGGGACCGTTGAAGTCATTGTTACGCGGCAACTGCATTTGAGCCGCAGCCTCGATAAAGGCGTTGCTGCCGTCATTGGCATAACGCTGGTCCATGACGTTCAGCGGGCCGTCACTGCCGTGGAATTCATTGCCGCCGCGTTCATTGCCTTCGCTTCGTTTGAAATAGGGCAGGACGTCTTCGAACGACCAGCCGGTGCAGCCCAAAGCCGCCCAATTGTCGTAATCATACGCATTGCCGCGGATATAGACCATCGCATTGATCGCGCTCGACCCGCCAAGCCCGCGACCGCGCGGCTGATAGCCATGCCGACCCTTCAATCCCTGCTGCGGGACGGTGTCATATTTATAGTTCGAGCTGTTGAGGATGAACGGCATAAAACCGGGGGTTTTAATGAGCATGTTGTCGTTGCGCCCGCCCGCCTCGACCAGGCAGACGCTGTATTTGCCGCCCTCGGAAAGTCGCCCTGCCGCCGCACTCCCCGCCGAACCTCCGCCGATGACGATGATGTCAAACTCGTCCATAAACTCTCCTCTGGGGCGAGGGTTTAATCGGACGATTAAATACTTGCAAGCGTGTAGATAACGTTATTCGGCTGGTTGCTGCTGTCGTTCAAGCCAACGTGTGCGTATCGTGTCCGAAGTGTCTCGGCTTCCGTCGTGACTCCAGCCCGGTGGACGCCACAGATACGAGAATTTATGCCGCCACGGCGCCGACCATATGTCGCGCACGATGCCTACCCATTCGTGAAAAACACTCCAGAGCAGATTGAACGTGCCTAATTGCTTGACGATGCCATAACGGATTTTCTCGCCCTCGACCTCTTCTGTAAAGGTGCCGAACATCCGGTCCCAGATAATGAAAGTGCCTGCGTAATTCATATCCAGATAGCGCGGATTGGTGGCGTGATGGACGCGGTGGTGGCTCGGCGTGTTCATCACATATTCGAACCAGCGCGGCAGTTTGCCGATCGCTTCGGTATGAATCCAGAATTGATAGACCAGGTTGATCGCGCCGACGAACAGCAGCATTCCCGGATGAAAACCAATTAGCGCCAGCGGAATACGGAAGATAAAGCCAAGCGCGAAGAAACCGGTCCAGCTCTGCCGTAGCGCGGTCGACAGATTATAATGCTGGCTCGAATGATGGTTGACATGGCTCGCCCAGAACCATCGGACGCGGTGGCCGGCGCGGTGCGCCCAATAATAAGCAAAATCGTCAGCGATAAAGCACAGGATGAATGCCCACCAAGCCCAGCCAATGTCGAACAACCGGTATTGGTAAAGCCACATCGCCAGGCTGAAAACCAATGCACCGGTAAGTGCGCCCGCGACAGTGCTTCCAGTCCCCAGCGCAAGCGATGTGAGCGTATCTCTTGGTTCATATTTTTCCGGCGCTTTGCGGCGGGCCCAGATCATCTCGAGGATGACGAGTATAACAAAGGCGGGGATCGCGTAATCGACCGGGCTGAAAAGTTCTGGCATACCCGTTCAGACCCGCAAATGGCGGAGGCCCGCCGCCCAAATTTGCGCCTGCTCGCCGAGATTGAGCGTGATTGCACCAAAGGTTTTTTCGCCCGTACCGACGGTCAGGAAATTCTGGTTGAGCCGCGTTTCGCTGTGGTTGTCGAGCAACCGTCCGGCCCACATCGCGCCGTGGCGGCGCACCAACAAATGGCGACCGCTGGCGTCGCGCATTAATGCGCCGATTCCGGCTTTGTCGATGGCGATACCAACCGGATCGAACCCGCAGACGATCTCGTCAGCAATTGCACGCGCCTGTTCCTCATTACCGATACGCACATCGCCGCCAAGCTGCCAATGGCGGGCTAGCCAAGCCAGAAACAATATGGCGATGACCGAGCCTGCAAGTTTGAGCAGTTCAATGGTCATGCGGCCCGCCCGCGCAGCATATCCATCATGGCAGTAATCGGAGTCAGATCATATCCGGCATCCGCCGCTTTCTCGGCCAAAACGGCTGGGTGATCGCCTTTGAAGGCTTGCACCAGCGCCCATAATAAAGTCGAACGCGTTCCAGAGCGGCAATATGCCAGCACCTTGCCTTCTGCATTCTCTAACGCATCAGCCATCGCGGTCACCTGCCATTCGGCAAAACCTGCATGGGTGACGGGGATTGCGGTATAGTGCAGTCCAGCGGCGCGCGCCGCCCCCTCGACATCGGGGCCGGGGGTCTGGTCGGCGGAAACGTCTTCGGGCCGGTTGTTGATGATGAGTGTCACGCCGTTTGCTGCCGCATGGGCAATGGCATCGAGATCGATTTGCGGCGCGACCAGAACGTCGTCGGTGAGCTTTCTAAACATGCCGTAGTGTCTATTGGAATACCCGCAAAACTGCAAGGAAAGCGTCGCCATAAGCGTCGAGCTTGCGCGAACCAACGCCTGTTATCCGCGATAGCGCTGCCAAGCTATCGGGTTTGGTTTCGGCCATTTCGCGCAATGTTGCATCGTGGAAAACCACATAAGGTGGGACGCTTGCCGCCTCTGCCAATTCGCGGCGTTTACTTCGAAGCGCCTCGAACAGCGGATCGCCAACCGGGTTGGCAACGCCTTTCTCGCGACGCTTACGGCCCGCCGGGACCAGCGCGATTTCGACCTTTTGATCGCCGCGCATGATCGCCCGTGCATCGCCTGCCAGCTTCAATCCCCCATGCTCATTCGCGACGAGCGCGCCTCGCGCCTGCAAAGCGCGGGCCAGCGGTTTGATAACCCGGGCGTCATCGGCACCAACGATGCCGAAGACCGACAACTGGTCGTGGCCGAATTTGAATATCCGTTCGTCGCCATTGCCGGTCAGCACCTTTTCGAGATGACCGACGCCGAACATCTGGCCGGTGCGGTAGGCGGCTGAGAGCAATTTGCGTGACAACTCGGTCGCGTCATGGACACCCGGAGCATCCAAGCAGTTATCGCAGTTGCCGCAATTCTCGGGAGGTTCTTCGCCGAAATGCCTGAGCAAAATCGCACGTCTACAGCCCGGCGTTTCGACCAACCGCGACAGCGCCGATATCCGCCCCTGCTCGGCTGCACGCCGCTCCTCGGGCAACTCGCTCGACCGTTCCCTAGCGCGCGTAAAATCACTCGCCGACCAGAACATATGCGCGGTCGCTGGGTCACCGTCACGGCCAGCGCGCCCGCTCTCCTGATAATAAGCTTCGATTGATTTCGGCAAACCGGCGTGAACGACAAAACGCACATCGGGCTTGTCGATGCCCATGCCAAACGCGACGGTGGCGACCATCACCATGTCTTCGGACGCGACAAAATCGGCTTGCGCCTTGGCCCGCGTCCTCGGTTCCATACCGGCATGATAAAACCGCGCGGTACGACCGGTGGCGGCAATTTGCGCTGCAATCTTTTCAGTTCGGTCGCGCGTTTGCGCATATACGATGCCAGCGCCACTCAAAGTGCGTACCAGTCCGGCAACCCCGCTCGTCGCCCCGCCAGGCATTGCATATCGAATATTGGGTCGGTCAAAGCCCGATACGATCACACCGTCCGCCGCGATGCCAAGTTGCTCGGCAATGTCGTTGCGGGTGTTTGCATCGGCAGTCGCGGTCAGTGCAATGCGGGGGACCGCTGCGAAATCGTCCATCAACGGGCGGAGCAGCCGGTAATCGGGGCGGAAATCATGCCCCCATTCGGACACGCAGTGCGCTTCGTCTATCGCAAACAGCGAAATCTTCGCTTCGCGTAGTAGCCCGCGGAATTCATGCCCCGACGCT
>JANPAM010000332.1:0-3995 GCA_031429915.1 Sphingomonadales bacterium
ACGTCGAGTGCCGCCCGGCTGACGAAATGGATCAAGCGCTGCACGCGTTGTGCCGGGCAGATCAAGCCGCCGGTGCAGCGGACGTCGACTTCGCCTTCTTCAGCAACCGCTTCCGAATCGCACTGGGGGCAGTGATCGGGAAAGGCATAAACACCGCGAGGCGCATCCGCAGTCAGATTGTCGACAATCTGCGGGATGACATCCCCCGCCCTCTGCACGATCACCCTGTCGCCCGGCCGCACCGCCAAGCGTGCGATTTCATCGCGGTTGTGCAGCGTCACGTTGGAGACCACCACCCCGCCCACCGTCACTGGCTTTAACCGCCCTACTGGCGTCAGCTTACCAGTGCGACCCACCTGGATGTCGATGGCCTCCAAAGTCGTCTCGGCGCGTTCAGCGGGAAACTTGTGTGCAATCGCCCAGCGAGGCGCTTTGGCGACATATCCCAACCGATCCTGCCAATCGAGCCGATCAACTTTATAAACAACGCCGTCGATATCGTAAGGCAAATCCGCCCTCGCCCGTTCGATACCGCGATAATGCGCGAGCGCCTCTTCTACACTCTCCATGCGCGTCAGCATTGGCGAAACGGGCACTCCCCATGCGGCAATTGCAGCCATCACGCCGCTTTGCGTATCAGCGGGCAGCGCGCTTACTTCGCCCCAGCCATGCGCCAGAAAACGCATTGGTCGTTCCGCAGTGATGCTCGCGTCCTTCTGTCGGAGCGAACCCGCAGCGGCGTTGCGTGGATTGGCAAATATCTTGCCGCCCTTGGCCTGCTGCTCGATATTGAGACCCGCAAAATCGGACTTCGCCATATAGACTTCACCGCGTAATTCAAACACCGAAGGAACGTAGCCCTGAAGCTGTTGTGGAATGCCGCCGACCATCCGGACATTGGCAGTCACATCCTCGCCAACCGACCCGTCGCCACGCGTAGCCGCCTGCACCAGCACCCCATCTTCATACCGAAGCGAGCATGAAAGCCCGTCGATCTTGTCCTCCGCTGTCAACGCCACGACGGCATCGACTGGCAAGTTCAGAAACCGCCGAACGCGCGCGACGAAATCAACGACGTCATCGTCGGCAAAAGCATTGTCGAGGCTCATCATCCGCTTGGCATGGGTCACCTTGGCAAGCGGAGAGCCTTCGACCGCGGCGCCTACCGTCTTGTTAGGGCTATCGCTGCGCACCATATGCGGGAACGCAGCTTCAAGTTCGTTGTTGCGCCGTACCAGAGCATCATATTCCGCATCGGAAATTTCGGGTGCATCTTCGGCGTGGTAGCGTTTATTGTGAGTGGCAATAGTCTTCGCCAACCGCATCAATTCGTTGGCAGCTTCGGCTTCGGTGGTCATTTCAGCGGCGTAGCCAAATCGAACGAGACCCGAAACAGCCGTCCTGGCCGCTTCAATTCATAAACCAATGCCTGCCCCGGCTTGATCTCAAACGCCCAAACATTATTGTTGGAAACCGCGCGTCCTTCCTTCGTGAACATCGCTTTCGAATATTCGTCGACGGGAAATTCCTGCCGCGAAGCAGTTCCCTCGGACGCGGTATCGCCGCCATATTGCGATACCGGGTCTTCGCTGCCATCCTTCAACATATGCCGGTGTTTCAGCCGCAGCCCGCCACCGGTCCGCGTGAAGACCCACGTTCGCGATCGATCCTCTCCGACATCGAACGATATGCGTACTTCGCTGGCTGTGCATTCACGCGCGTGTGCTTGCAGATCGGCGCTGGCGAAGCTGGCATCACTTTCGTTTCCAACGAGCAGTTTTCCAGAAAAGCTTTTTCCACACAGAGTCGACAACCGCTGAAAAAATGCGTCGGCGGGGCTGGCGGGTTCGGATATCGATGCGCAACCGGCCAAGCCCATCACCAAGGCTATGATAAGCTTGTTCACACCACCTCCAACAACCGCTCAGCCTGAGCGCGGGCTTCGTCGGTGACTTCTGCGCCCGATAGCATTCGAGCAATTTCTTGGCGGCGTTCGGCAGTGTTGAGCAATGTCACCCCGGTTCGAGTCACGGTGCCTTGGCTTGATTTGGCGATGAAGTAATGCGCCTGCCCCTTGGCTGCGACCTGGGGCGAGTGCGTAACCGCCAATAACTGCGTCTGCTTTGCCAGTCGAGCAAGACGCTCGCCGATTGCCGCTGCTACTGCGCCGCCGACGCCTCGGTCGATTTCGTCGAAGATGATAGTCGCCGCCCCGCCCTCTTCCGCCAGCGCCACCTTCAGTGCCAATATGAAGCGCGATAGTTCGCCGCCCGATGCGATCTTGTTGAGTGGCGCGAACGGTGCGCCAGGGTTGGTTGAAATCAGGAATTCGGCGCGATCCATTCCGTTGGCGCTCCACCGGTCCTCGGGCAGCGGCTCGACACTGGTACGGAACTGAGCGGCGTCGAGTTTCAGCGGTGCGAGTTCGGCTGCAACCGCCTTGTCCAACCGCACAGACGCTTCGGTCCGTGTTTTGGTCAATTTCTCCGCCGCAACTTGGTAAGCCGTCGCCTTGGCTGCAACTTCGGCCTCCAGCTTTGCCAAACCCTCACCGCCTGCCTGAATAGATTCAAGCCGTGCCGCCAAATTTTCGCTGAGAGCCAAAATTGCATCGGGGGCAACATTATGTTTGCGCGCCAATGCCCGTAACTCGAAAAGCCGCACCTCGATTTCATCAAGCCGCGCCGGTTCGAACTCAAGTGCGCGAGCCGCTGCGTTCAATTTGTCCTCAGCCTCGCTCGCCTCGATGACAGCGCGGTCGAGCGAAGTCAGCGCGTCGGCCAGCATCGGATGCGCGTCGGCCAAACGGTCGAGCTTGCGCGCCGCTCCGCGGATCAGCGCGATACCGCTTTTCGGGCCGTCGAAGCTGTCCAGCACCGCCTTCAAATCATCGGCAACGCGTTCGCCCTTTTGCATGTCAGATCGTTCGCCAGCGAGTTGTTCTTCTTCACCTCGTTGCGGATTGAACGCCTGTAATTCGGCAACCGCGTGTTCGAGCCATTCGCGATCGCGCGCGGCGTTTTCGATGTTTTCGCGCGCAACATCGAGCCGCGCTTTGGCCTCTTGCCATGCTGCGAAAGTGCCCGCGACGCTGGCGGTATCGCACCGGCCGAACGCATCGAGCAAAGCCCTATGGCCGCGTGGATTGATCAGGCCGCGATCATCATGCTGACCGTGGATTTCGACCAACATCGCGCCTACATCGCGGAGCAGCGCCGCCGAGCACGGCTGGTCATTGATAAACGCCTTGCTGCCGCCATCGGCTTTCAACGATCGCCGGATCAGCAGCGGCTCGCCAGCATCCATATCGATGTCGTTATCGGCCAGCAGCACAAGAACGCCCGAAGGCGCATCGAAACTCGCGGTTACCTGAGCCTTGTCGGACCCAGCCCGCACCAACCCACTATCGGCGCGCGCACCAAGCGCCAATCCGAGCGCATCGAGCAAGATCGACTTGCCAGCCCCGGTTTCCCCGGTCAGCACACCAAGCCCACTGCCAAATTCAAGATCAAGCGCCTCGATCAGCACCACGTCGCGGATCGAAAGCCCCGTTAGCATATCGGGGAACGCATCACGCCGACGGCGCGTGCTTTTGCATCAATTCGTAAGCGCGCTCGTACCATTTGCTGCCCGGATAGTTCGCACCCAGAACCGCTGCCGATTTCTTGGCTTCTTCGGGAACACCCATCGCCAGATAGCTTTCGGTCATCCGGATCAAAGCTTCGGGCGCGTGAGTGGTGGTGTCATATTTGTCGACCCCTTCGCGGAACCGCAACGATGATGCCAGCACCAAAGCACGACGCTGGTAAAACCGGCCGATTTCCATTTCCTTGCCGGCCAGATGGTCGTTCACAAGGTCGATCTTCAACGTAGCGTCCGAAGCATAGCGCGTATTCGGGTAACGACGCTGAACCTCGCCGAGCGCGGCCAACGCCTGCTGGGTAATCTTCTGATCGCGGGTTACGTCGCTGATCTGCTCGTAATAGGACAGAGCG
>JANPAM010000333.1:0-4958 GCA_031429915.1 Sphingomonadales bacterium
GCGTTTCGCGAAGGGATTGTGACGACCGAACGAAATCTCGATCTGTCGCCGCAGCCCGAAATCGCCACGGCAGCCATGCTGCGCCGAAATGGCGAGGAAAGCGGCAGTGAAACGGCCGTATACCGTCACCCCGATAGCACATTGTCGGGCACAGTTATCTTTCCGGTTACCGAGGCACAGCGCAACGGCCTCGAAGATCTCCGGCTAGTCGAATTCCAGCATGACGACGGTACCCAAGAATATTTGGGCACTTACACCGCCTACAGCGGGCGCGACATTGCATCGGAACTAATGCGGACAAACGACTTTCGCGATTTCACGCTAACCCCGATGACTGGCAAAGCGTCGCGAAACAAAGGCATGGGCCTGTTTCCGCGCAAAATAGGCGGGCAATATTGTATGATCGGGCGACAGGATGGCAAAAACCTGTTTTTGCTTCGGTCTGATAATCTGGAAAATTGGGAAACCGGCGAAAAGCTTCTCGAACCCGAATATCCTTGGGAATTTATTCAGATCGGCAATTGTGGCGCGCCGATTGAACTTGACGAGGGCTGGCTGCTGCTCACCCACGGCGTAGGTGCGATGCGCAAATATTCGGTTGGCGCTGTGCTGCTCGACAAAACCGACCCAAGCATCGTTTTGGGCCGGACACGCTCACCTATATTGTCCGCCGCCGACGAATACCGCGAAGGATATGTACCCAATGTCGTTTACACGTGCGGTGCAATCAGGATCGGCGATGATATTTTCGTGCCCTACGGCGTTGCCGATAGCGCAGTGTGTTTTGCTTTCTTTGCAATCGAGGGAATACTTGCCAGCATGTGACTTTCCGCAGCCGAGATAAATCTCCTGATGCTGCGAAGTTCATCAGCGCTTAACGTGATGCGGCATTATACGCGGTCCCGGAACATTTCATGTCATTTCAAGGTTTGTATGTCGGAGGATTTTAACGATGAATTATGTAAAAAGTATCTTGGCGCTGGGAGCCGCCACTCTGGCGATGTCCAGTTTCACAACGGCATCAACTGTCAGCGCTCAGACGCGAAGCAAAACGAAGGTCGCTGCTGCACCGAAGCCATTTTCGGCTAGTGAAAAGGCAGAGGGTGCTAAATACCATCCAGAGCTGCTGAAGGAATTTGGCCGGCCGCTTCAGAGTCCTCAAACAGCCTATGTAGTGAGGGTCGGCAAAAATATTGCCCTGCAATCCGGTTTGGGCAATTCAAACGATTTTAATGTGACGTTGCTGAACTCGTCGGTGAACAATGCGTTCGCGACGCCCGGTGGCTATGTCTACATCACCCGCCAACTGGTTGCTCTCACCAACAGTGAGGCGGAATTAGCGGGCGTACTCGGTCACGAGGTTGGCCACACCGCCGCACGGCATAGCAAAAAACGCCAGAACAACCAGACACTCGCTGGCATATTGGGCGCTGTCGGCTCGATCGGAGGCGCCTTGCTCGGGGATGCCGGCGGTGTGCTGGGTGCTTTGGGCTCAGGTCTCCAGCAATATTCGGGCACCTTCGCTCAATTATTCAGCCTGTCCTATTCGCGCAAACAAGAAGAAGAAGCCGACGATTACGGCATTCGCTACTTGAGCAAGGCGGGGTATGACCCCACCGCCTTGTCGTCGATGCTGACGTCGCTCGCGCTTCAAACATCACTGGATACCCGCGTTGCCGGTCAAAACAGTGGCGCAGTTCCTGAATGGGCGAGCACTCACCCCGATCCTGCCAAACGTGTGGTCCGGGCCGCTAGCGGGGCGAAGGCGTTTCCTTCAAGCTCGCTACGAAATGTCGATCCGCATTTCGCGGCCATCAACGGAATGCTGTACGGTGACGATCCCGAGCAGGGTGTGGTCGAGGGGCAAAATTTCCTTCACCGCGACCTGAAAATGAAATTTACTGCGCCCACCGGGTTCGGCATGCAAAACGGAAGCGACACAGTTTCGATTAACGGGAATGGTGGTCAGGCAGTATTTCGGCAGGGCGCATTTAACGGCGATAGGTCTGCATATGTTGCCGCCGCGCTGAAAAGCATTTCTGGTGAGCAAACAATACCTGCCGCCCAAATCCGCCAGACAACAGTCAATGGCATACCTGCGTTTTATTCGACAACGGTCGTTAATAGCCAGCAAGGGCAACGCCAGATAACTGTATTCGCGTATGAATGGTCGGCAGGTACTGCTTTTCACTTCATCACGATTTCAGCGGCAAACACGAACCCGTTTGTCAGTATGTTCGACAGTATGGACCGGCTTACTACCGCGCAAGCAGCCGCAATCAAGGCGCGTAAATTGAGAGTTGTGACGGTAGCGAGAACTGATAACGTCAGTTCGCTTGCATCCAGGATGGCATATACATCGATGCAGACCGAGCGGTTTTTGGCCTTGAACGGTCTAACCGGTCGTGTTCAAGTTGTTCCTGGTCAGAAGGTAAAAATCGTTACTTACTGATCGACTTTTATTTAGATAAAAAAATGGGCAGTGGATTTTGACCACTGCCCATTTAATTTAATTAAGTAGCGTTAGCTGCGGCTTCACAAGCTGCGCGTTCTGCAACGGTATCAGCGGTGATCGAGCAGTTGACATTGTTGAATGTGGCATCAAGGTTATCACCAAGTTGGCCCATTGCAACAATTGCGGCAACTGCGATAAGAGCGGCAATAAGGCCATACTCGATTGCAGTCGCGCCGTCTTCGCTCTTCATAATTTTGTTAAAAAATTTCATCTTCGGTCTCCTGTTCGGTTTCAACACCCTGCGATTATTAAAACTTAATAATCTGCGTTTTCTCAAATATTCCTGATTAATTAAAAAACTGTAAACAACTTATCGTTATACTGAACTGATAATTTCGTCAGATACATAGTTCCACATTTCCGATGTTGAACTTGCAACATTCGAAACTGCAATTGTTATTGCCACCGAAACTAAGGCAGCAATCAGTCCGTACTCCACTGCTGTCGCACCCTGTTCGCATCGTCTGATGCTCCGAATTAGATCCAACATGACAGGCTCCACTCCATTACTCTGTTGCGAGCACCCTTAAAATTCCACATAACCATTAACAAAACCTTGCAATCGAATGAAATAATGGAAAAAAATCCGACAATGCTGCTTGTGGTTGCAGCCGCGTTAACCAACGAAGTTGGTGAAATACTGCTGCAATTGCGTCCCGAAGGTCGGTCGATGGCTGGTCTGTGGGAGTTCCCCGGCGGCAAGGTTGAGGCAGGCGAAAACCCCGAATCCGCTTTGGTAAGAGAGTTAAGAGAGGAATTGGGGATCGATATTGACCCGGTCGCCCTCACCCCTTTCGCCTTTGCCAGCGAGCCTTTGGGTGACCGTCATTTGCTATTGTTGCTCTACCGATGCACGCGGTGGAGCGGAGCGCCTCTGGCATTGGAAAGCCCTGAGCTTCGATGGGTCAGTCCGATAGATATGGATCAATTGCCGATGCCGCCCGCCGACTTACCGCTAATGCGCGCATTACAAGGCGAGCGCTAAATTCATTTAGTCGAGCCGAGGGGTGATAAAATGGCCGTCAGTGAGACCTGACCGCTCCCGCGTTCTAAGGGTTTTGGTTGGTTATCCGAAGGCGCCCATCCGCTCATATAAATATGGGCGAAATGTTCTTCAAACTTACCGTCGGGCAGCCGTCGGTCATTCAATGCCGCCTCCATCCGCCCGATGAAATCGCGACCTAGATAAGTGCGCCGGCCCGCCAGCGCATTGCCTACACCCATGTCTCGAACGTCGCTGACCAGCCGTTGCAAGTCGCCATAGCGCGCCGCCGTGAACTCGCTATCGACGACGGGCAATGCGAACCCTGTACGGCTCAGCAAATCGGCGGCACTTCGCAAATCGATTTGCGGGTGAATATGCGGGGCTGCATTATCCTCATGTGCGGCAAGCATGACCGCTTTCAACCCAGTCAGCGTTCCCGCGCCGAACATGTGACCAAGAAAAAGCCCATCCGGTCGCAGGCAACGCCGGATTTGGATCAGCGCTCCAGGTAGGTCGTTCACGCTATCCAGCGAACCGGCACTTATTATGAGGTCAAAGCTAGCTGGCTCAAAAGACAACCGGTCTTCTTCGACGAATTCATCAAGCGTCAGTTCGGCCTTGCGGTCATGCAATATCTGCTGCGCAAACGGAACCATTGGCCCGGTGACAAGAACGTCAGTAAATGTCCGGCTGACCCCCACCAGTCGGTCCGCCAGCTCTTCAGCAACGACGGCCCAAAGGAAAGCGTCACCGCCGCGCTTCCCTGCCCTTTCGCGAAGCGCACGCCGTCGCTTGCGGTCGAAAATTTCCGGAGGCTGTTCGTCACTCATCATTTGCGCCTTGTGCCGGTGACGGCTTTATCCGACAACCCCGATATGATCTCGATTGCACAACTCCTTCGCCCTGCGGTCGATTTCGTACTTCCAGAGCGTTGTCCGTCATGCGGCGCAATAACGCCAGCAGGCGGCACCTTCTGCGGCGATTGCTGGCAGCAGATGCGGTTTCTGGCACCGCCGTGGTGTTCAGCCTGTATGACACCCTTTGCCTTTGATCACGCCGACGAAACCCGCTGCGCCAGCTGCCTTGCCAATCCTCCATTACATGATGGTATCAGGGCGGTGGTTGCTTATGATGATGTATCGCGACAGATCGTGCTAAAGCTAAAATATGGCGGCAAGATCGGGATGGCAAAAATGATCGCGGCGCAGTTGGTGCGGCATCTACCTGACAACCGAAGCGGCATCATTATTACGCCGGTGCCGCTTCACTGGACACGGCTTTGGTCGCGCAGCTTTAACCAGTCAGCCCTGATTGGCGCTGAGCTGGCTCGGTTGGCGCAGCTTCCGTTCGTTCCCGATGTGCTGATTAGGACCGCGGCAGGCGGCGCATCAGTTCACACTGGACCGCGTTGATGATCGGCGGGCTGTCGGCGCCGTCAATCAACAAGGTGGGAATACC
>JANPAM010000334.1:0-2366 GCA_031429915.1 Sphingomonadales bacterium
CGTCGGCCAGTCGGAATAATCCTTGATACCGGCGCGGATTTCCATGTCTTGCAACACGTCAACGCTTTCGTAGGTGACTCCAAGGTGATCTAGGATGGCGATGGCCTTGCTCGAAAATCCGCATTGCGGGAACAACGGCGTGCCTTTCATGAACAGCACTACGTCGTTGCCCTTGACGATTTCTTCGATCCGTTCGTTCGCACTCATTTTAAAAAACTCCTTAATCGGGGCAGGCTGTGGTCAGTTGAAGCGCGTGAAGCTCGCCGCCCATCCGTCCACCCAAGGCATCGTAAACTGCCTTATGTTGTTTAACGCGGGGAACTCCCCGAAAACTTTCGCTGGTCACGCGCGCGGCATAATGGTCGCCGTCACCCGCGAGGTCGGTAATCTCGACCACCGCATCGGGCAAAGCTGCCTTTATCATGCCTTCGATGTCAGTCGCCGCCATAGCCATCAGGCTGGTTCGATAAACTGGCGGCGCGCTTCGATCATTTGCTCTTCGAGCGCCGCTCTGATAGCCGCATCGTCGATCTCGACGCCAGCGGATGTCAGGTCACCCATCAACTTGCGGACTACGTCTTCGTCGCCAGCTTCCTCAAAATCGGCCTGAACGACCGCAGTTGCGTATGCAGCGGTTTCTTCCGGAGTCAGCCCCATCTTCTCCGCCGCCCAATGGCCGAGCAGCTTGTTGCGTCGTGCGGTGATCTTGAAATGCAAATCAGCGTCATGTGCGAACTTGTTTTCAAAGGCGTTTTCGCGGTGGTCGAATGTCGTCATGTCAGTTCCCGATATGTCTTATTGAAGGTAGTCACTTCGTCCGCTTGAAACAAGGCATGTTCAAATTTGCACAACCAGCTTGCCGACCGCAGCCCGTTCGCCCAGCCGCGCAATCGCATCGCCCGCGCGTTCAAGCGGGAAGACCTCCGAGATGCGTGGTTTGATTTTGCCAGCCGCGTATAATTCGAACAATTCAGCGACATTGGCGTGGTTGGTTTTCGGATCACGCGCGGCGAACGCACCCCAGAAAACCCCGCAAACGTCGCAGCTTTTTAGCAGCGTCAGATTGAGCGGCAGCTTGGCTATGCCAGCGGGGAAACCGACAACGAGGAACTTGCCCTCCCACGCAATCGAACGCACCGCTGGTTCGCTGTAGTCGCCGCCGACGGTGTCATAGACAATGTTAAACCCGTCCTTGCCTGCAGCCGCCTTAAACATCTCAGCGAGTGCTTTCGATTGGTCCTTGTCGAACGGTTGATGCGGATAGACGACGACTTCGTCGGCACCGGCCTCGCGCGCGATTTCTGCTTTGGCTTCGCTGGACACGCCAGCCACCACTCGGCCACCATAAGCTTTGGCGAGTTCGATCGCTGAAATGCCGATGCCGCCAGCGCCGCCAAGCACAAGCACATTATCGCCAGTCTTCATGTGGCCACGGTCCTTCAACGCATGGATCGATGTGCCGTAGGTCAGGAGTAACGCCGACCCGTCCTCGAACGACATCGCATCGGGCAGTTTGAACACGTTGAACGCCATCACCGCTACTTTTTCAGTCAGCCCGCCATTGCCGCACAGACCGATAACACGGTCGCCGATTGCAAAGTCGGTGACTCCTTCGCCAACGGCTTCGACGATGCCAGCTACTTCTCCGCCCGGCGCAAATGGCCGCGCGGGCTTGAATTGATACAAGTCGACAATCATCAACGTATCGGGAAAGTTGATCGAGCAAGCTTTAACCGCAATCACGACCTGACCGGGACCAGCGACAGGTTCGGGCAGCTCGCCCATCGTCAGTGTCTCGGGTCCGCCAGTTTCGATCGATAATAATGCGCGCATGACTTTCTCCTAGGCTGCTGACGGAACGAGCCATGGCTGGCTGGCCGCAATTTTTGTTTCGTGGTTTGCAATCGCATGGCTGCTTTGCAGCGTTAAGCCGATTTCGTCGACTCCGTTCATCAGGCAATGCTTGCGAAACGGGTCGATATTGAATTCAAATCGGTCTTGAAATGGCGTTGTCACCGTCTGCGTTTGAAGGTCAACGTGGATTGGGTCGGTCTTGGCGACTTCCATTAACCGGTCAATCGCAGCCTGGGGCAGTTCAATTGCCAGCAAACCATTTTTAAACGCATTGCCCGAGAATATGTCCGAAAAGCTCGGCGCGATAACTGCCGAGATACCTAGGTCGGCCATCGCCCACGCGGCGTGTTCGCGGCTCGATCCGCAGCCATAATTATCGCCAGCAATCAGTATTGGCGCACCTGAATATTCGGGGTCGTCGAACACATTGCCCGGAACTTCGCGTAATGTCTCGAACGCACCTCGCCCAAGCCCTTCGCGGCTAATCGTCTTCAACCATTTTGCCGGAATGA
>JANPAM010000335.1:0-4072 GCA_031429915.1 Sphingomonadales bacterium
GCTCGTAGACATCCGGCCCGAACGGCGAGCAGGCGGCACGTAGGCAATCGTGGAACACGGCGGTATCCTCCTCATACGGAATCGGTGGATTCAAATCCGCACCGCCGCCGAACCAGTCTTTTGTGGTGACGAGATAGCGCGTGTTCATATGAACGGCTGGCACGTGCGGGTTCGCCATGTGGGCGACCAAGCTGATGCCGGTGGCGAAAAAGCTAGGGTCTTCGGCGGCCCCGAACATGCTCTTGGCAAATTCGGGATTGAAGCTGCCGCCAACGGTCGAAACATTGACGCCAACTTTCTCGAAGACTTTCCCCTTCATGACTCCGCGCACACCGCCGCCGCCGGGCGATCCGTCATGATCGACTCTGTCCCAAGGCAAATATTCGAAGCTAGCGTCGGACCCGGCTTCGCGCTCGATTTCTTCGAACGATGTGCAAATCCGGGTTCGCAAGGCTTCGAACCAGTCGCGAGCGGCCTGTTGACGGGTATCGAGGGTCAGTGTCACGTTTGCGCTCCTGGAAATTGGCGAGTCTGTCTCAATCCCTCGGCAATTGCGATGCCAGCCGAAACTGAAATGTTCAAGGACCGAAATCCAGTGGCCATTGGAATGTAAACCCTTTCGTTTGCATATTCATGGACGGCAGCAGGCGCACCGCTGCTTTCCGAACCCATCAGGATGATGTCGTCGGGCTGGAATACGAATGTAGGCAAAGCGGTTGCCGCCTTGGAAGACATCAGGACGATCCGCGCGCTGCCAACCGATGCCAGAAACGCTTCCCAATCGGCGTGACGCGCGATCGTTGCCTGCGCCGCATAATCCATCCCGGCGCGTTTCAGAGCGCGCTCGGAAAAAGCAAAGCCGCACGGCTCGATGATGTCGCATGGTACACCGAAACAGGCCGCTGTTCGCAACACGGCACCCACATTTCCGGCAATATCAGGCTGGTAAAGTGCAATACGCATATAAAGTCCTGAGGTTGGAAACGAATTTGTGAGGATTAGCCGTTACCCACTACTCATGGCAACCGCCCCCGCCCTTTCAGTCATCATGAGCGTCTACAACGGCGAGCGCTATGTCGATGCTGCGATACAGTCAATTCTTGAACAGGATTTCACCGATTTTGAATTTCTGATTCTCAACGACGGCTCGACTGATGAAAGCAGCGACATCCTCCACCGTTGGGCAGCAAATGATTATCGCATTGTTTTGATTGAGAGAGAAAATCGCGGGTTGGTCGCCAGTTTGAATGAGATGATTGCATTGGCCAAAGCGCCGATTCTGGCTCGTATGGATTGCGATGACATTTCGCTTTCCAACCGGTTTTCGCTGCAAATGGATTATTTGAATGCGCATCCTGAAATCGGGGTGTTGGGTACGAACACCCACGATCTGAGCGAAGACGGGAAGATTATTATCGCAGAGGACAGCTATCCTTTGACGCCTGCGGGTGTCAGGGTTTGGCTGCGAAACGGTCCGGCATTATGTCACCCGTGTGCCATGATGCGCACCGATCTGATGCGTCAACTCGGTGGGTATCGCGAGGCATTTCGCCACGCAGAGGATTACGACCTTTGGCTGCGTGCGTCGCGTTCCACATTGATAACGAACATCCCCGAGCGCTTGCTTCTCTACCGTCGATCCGAAGGGCAGGTAAGCCAAAAACATGCTTCCGAGCAGGCAAAAGCAGCGGCGATTGCATGGTCCGACCACGGACACTGCCTTGCGGGAGGACAAAGCCCATTCGACACTGAAACGACACTACCGCCGCTGGAAAAGCTGGACGACGTGTTTTGTAAAGCCGGAGTTGGTGCTGCGGCGCGAAAACGGATTATCGAGCGGCTCCGTTACTCGCCGGATTATCTGTCGGGTCCCGATTTCCGTTTAATGATCGATCAGGTGAAAAGCGGGAAGGGGTTCGACGGCGCGGGCCGAACGATATTACGGCTTTGCCGATTGGGCAAAATGAAGCGTGCCATTACCCTCGCCTCGGCAATGATGAAAAAGCTGGCAAACAACTATTAATACGAGATAATTTACAATATTTAACATTTCATTTCGGTGACGTCCCATGCTGGCACAGCGCAAAAATCAGTCGCGCAGGGACAGAGTGTTTCATGTAAGCGCCGAACTCGCAGACGTTTCTTTCTCCTCATGCAAAGCGCGCCATGATCCACGAGCCCATCAATGAAGCGATCATCAAACGGCCCCGTGCCGCGCGTCGTCCGGTGCGCAGCAAGCTGATCGGGACGCGTGAGATTATCTTGGTAATGCTCGCATTTGCGCTCCTTGCCCTGGTGCCTTCGGTGGCGCAGATAGCGCCATTTGGCGGAAATGGCAGTGCTACGGCGGAGTCGAACATGAAATGGGATGCCGAGTTTCCGGCCGAGAACTTCCCAGGATCGGCGTTTTACTTTCTCGATTCGGATTATTCGATCCCGCCGGTTGACGCCGATGCGATGATGGCACCAGGGACGGGTAACAGCGAAGCGCTGACCGGCGAATCATCGATTGACGCGCTGCTTCCGTTTGATGCTACCAGCGGGGTAGCGCGGCCATTCGTTATGCGCGCTGGCTCGACCGAGTACGCACGCGCGCTGAAATGTCTTACTGACGCTATCTATTACGAAGCGGCGAACGAGCCAGATGCCGGGCAGCGCGCCGTGGCTCAGGTCATTCTGAACAGGATGCGGCACCCGACATATCCGAACAGCGTTTGCGGCGTCATCTATCAGGGATCCGAACGACGCACTGGTTGCCAATTCAGCTACAGCTGCGACGGATCAATGGCGCGCGTTCCGGCAAGTCCGGCATGGCTCCGCGGCCAACGAGTAGCAGCGCAGGCACTTGCTGGTTCGGTCTACGCACCGGTTGGTATGGCGACGCATTACCATGCAACCTACGTTTATCCTTACTGGGCACCCAGCCTCAATTTTGTCGGCACTATCGGCGCGCACCGTTTTTATAGCTGGAAGGGAAGCGCCGGACGATTGTCTGCTTTCTATCGCGGTCATGCAGGACGCGAGCCGTTTCCGGGGCCGAAACCGCGCGCATGGACACCCGATACATCGCCGGTGCTCGATCCGATCCAGTTGCAAAAGGGGTACGAGCGCGAATTTGCTGCTGCACGGTTAAAAGCCGAAGCCCGGTTGGCTACGCCCTACACGCCAGCACCGTATGCCGATATTACCCCAGCCCGCCAGCGCGCAGCGGCGAGCTACGCCGCGCCTGACTACTCAAGCACTGCCGGCAAAAATGGTGGTGAGGCGCGCTATGGTGGTGAGAACTTGCCACAAGCGACCAATGTCAAAGCCGAATATCAGGGCAGTGGCACGTGGAAGGCACAGCCGACTGGCTGAGTTCTCCGCAGTTTAGGCCAACGGAAGTACGATGCTGGCGCGCAACCCGCCTTCGGCACGGTTTTCCAAAATGACATCACCGTTGTGCGCCCGGGCAATGGCGCGCGCTATTGTAAGGCCCAATCCCGAACCGCCGGTTGCCCGACTGCGCGAGGTTTCGGCGCGGGTAAAGGGTTCGAACATTGAATCAATCAAGTCAGGGGCAACCCCCGAGCCTTCATCCTCGATAATGATCCGCAATTGGCCATAATCATGGGTCAACGAAATCGCCGCGCGCTTGCCATAGGTGACTGCATTGCCGATCAGGTTGCGAAGCGCACGCCGAAGCAAAACGGGCCTGACGTTGGCAACAACTCGTTCGCCGGGCTCGGTCAGCACGGCGTCCGCATACTCCTCGGCGATTGATCCGACCAGCGCGCCGATATCGGTCCGCTGGCTCGTCTCCCCTGATTTGCCGAGTCGTGCCAGCGTCAGGATATCGTCGAGTATCGTTGCCATCTCGTCGATGGTCGCCGCCATTTTCTCACGTTCGCTGTCGTCTTCGACTGACTCGATACGGACGCGAAGCGCTGCGAGCGGGGTTTTGAGGTCGTGGCCGATGGCGCCCAGCATCACGTCTTTTTCACCAAGCAAGGTCGAAACGCGCGATTGCATGGCGTTAAACGAAACAATCAATTGGCGGATGTCGCTTGGGCCATCTGCCTTCATTGGGGCA
>JANPAM010000336.1:0-22622 GCA_031429915.1 Sphingomonadales bacterium
GCGCCGAAGCACGTCGAAAACGTTGCCTCAGGCTCAGTCACGCCAATCTCGGTACCGGCAACCCGGGCCGTATAACCCGACAGGAAGTGATACATCGCCTGATCAGGGGTCAGCTTGGCAATCGGAGGCAACACGCCGTAAGCATCCGCCGTCAGGAAGATGATCGTCTTGGGTACCGGCCCCATGTTCTTTTCCGACGTGTTCGGAATGAACTCGATCGGATAAGAACCGCGGCTGTTTTCAGCTAAGCCGGCATCGTCAAAATCAAGCTCGCGCGTTTCAGGATCGATCACGACATTTTCGAGCACTGTGCCAAACCGTTTGGTGGTGGCAAAGATTTCCGGCTCGGCCTCGGGCGAAAGCCGGATCATCTTGGCGTAACAGCCACCTTCAAAATTGAACACGGCGGTGTCGGACCAGCCATGCTCGTCATCGCCAATCAGCGTGCGTGAGGCATCGGCGGACAAAGTGGTCTTACCCGTTCCAGAAAGTCCGAAAAACACAGCGGTGTCGCCATCAGAACCCATGTTTGCCGAGCAATGCATCGGCATCACGCCTTTGACGGGGAGCAGATAGTTGAGGATACCGAACACCGATTTTTTCATCTCGCCAGCATAAGCAGTGCCGCCGATCAGGATCAGCTTTTCCGTGAAATTAACGGCGATAACAGTTTCGCTGCGGCAACCATGCCGCGCCGGATCAGCACGGAAGCTCGGCAGGTCGATGATCGTATACTCAGGAACAAAGCTTGCCAACTCGTCGGTCGTTGGGCGGACCAACAAAGTGCGGATGAACAGATTGTGCCATGCCAGCTCGTTGATCACGCGCACATTGACTCTGTGCTCGGGCTGCGACCCGCCAAACAGGTCAGCGACATACAGCTCGCCCTTATCGGCCAACGCGGCATAAAAATCCGCCTTCAACGCTGCGAAATGCGCAGGCGACATTTCGACATTGGTCTTGCCCCACCAGATGGTGTCTTCGGTTTAGGCATCGTGGACGATGAACTTGTCTTTTGCCGACCTACCTGTGTGTGTGCCTGTCTTGACAACCAGCGGACCGTCCTTCGCCATGATGCCTTCGCCATTGACCAGCGCATCCTCGACCAATTGCGGAGTGCCGAGATTGCAATGCAATGCAGCCTCGGTGACAATACCTTGCTGGTCGAGGGAAATGTTGAGTGGCGTGGACATTGAATGCTCCGATAAAATCAAAACTGCGAATCTAGGGCATACGTATGCACTAAAGCTGTTTGCGCCGGTAGCTTACAGACGCAACAAGGTCAAACTGCCGGGCGTCAATTTTGTTACACATGCACCGGACATTGACTAAATCCGCTAAAAGCAAATGATTGAACGATTTGCGCCGTCGACCTATAGGCGGTGCATGAGCGCCAGTATTGCCCTTGTCGATGACGACCGGAATATCCTGACTTCGGTGTCGATTGCGATGCAGGCCGAGGGCTATGTCACCCGGATATATTCTGACGGTGAAACAGCGCTGAAGGCAATGCTTGAAAATCCCGCTGACCTTGGAATTTTCGATATCAAGATGCCGCGAATGGACGGGCTGGAACTGCTCAGGCGGTTGCGTGAGAAGAGTGCGATGCCGGTAATCTTTCTGACCTCGAAGGACGAGGAGCTCGACGAAGCACTAGGGCTGGCGATGGGTGCCGACGATTATATTACCAAGCCGTTTTCCCAGAGGTTGCTAATCGCGCGGGTGAAAGCCATCCTCCGCCGCGCAACTTACGATAAAACACCATCAGGTGGCGAACCAATCGACGAACCTGAACCGATGCTTCGCGGCAAATTGAAAATGGACCCTGCACGGCACCATGTGCATTGGGGCGGCAAGTCACTTACACTGACAGTAACCGAATTCATGATATTGGAGGCGTTGGCGAACCGCCCCGGAGTTGTCCGCACGCGTGACCAACTAATGGACGCTGCCTACCAAGACGACGTCTATGTCGATGATCGCACAATCGACAGCCACATAAAACGACTGCGCCGTAAATTCCGGGAAATTGATCCCGAATTTTCGGCCATTGATACGCTTTACGGTGCCGGCTACCGATTCGCCGAAAACTGAACCCGCCGATCTTGCGCTTGGCTGGAGCCGTGGGTTGTCACTCACGTCGCGGATACTTGCGGTCAATCTGTTCGTGGTAATCCTTCTAGGAGCGGGACTGTTTTTTCTCGATAGCTACCGCACGCGGTTAATTGCCGAGCGGGAAAGTGCGGCCAAAATTCAGGCGTCTTTTATTGCAAACAGCCTTGGACTGGTGGGCGTCGAAGGACGCACAGCCTTTATCGCTGCCTTCGCAGTTCAGCACGGGTCGCGGGTAAGGATCTACAGCAAAGACGGCAGTAAATTGACTGATAGCTTTGACCTCGCGCCGCCGACTTATGACATGCGCAGTCCTGACAAAGAACCTTGGCGAAAGGTTGCGGCTCGCGGCATTGACCGCATTTTCGACTTCATGGTGGCAGCCCCCGATCTAACCCGATTCGCCGAACCCAAAGTCGACCGCGCCTCGGCATGGCCGGAACTCAAGCAGGCCAAGCCAGGGCAACCCGTTTCAATAGCTCGCTTTGCCCCTGACCTGACTCACGTGATCAGCGCAGGTGCCCGCTCGCCGGCTGGGAGCTTTGCGGTGCTAAGCACTGCCAACGAACGTGACATCCGTCTTCATGTTCGGGCGGAAAGATTCAGCGTGGGCATGTTCTCGCTGTTAGTGTTGGGCATTGGCGTTTTGCTCTCGATGTTTTTGGCACGCACCATTGTCCGGCCATTGCGACATCTGGCTCGAGCAGCAGTAAAAGTCCGGCTTGGTAGAGCGCAGGAAGTGACGGTGCCTCGCCTCCCCTCTCGCCGCGATGAAATCGGTATGCTGGCGCGTGCGCTATCTGACATGAGTATTGCACTGCGTCAGCGGATCGACGCGACAGAGGCGTTTGCCGCTGATGTAGCGCATGAAATTAAAAACCCGCTTGCTTCGTTGCGGTCTGCACTCGACGGTGCGGACCAGGTCAAAGATCCGGCACTGCGCCAACAATTGATGGATATTGCGAAAGCAGACGTCCAGCGAATGGACCGTCTGATTAGCGACATCTCGGACGCAAGCAGAGTGGATTCTCAACTGGCAAAAGCCAAGTTCGAACCGATTGATCTGGGCGATATGATCGAGCAATTGTTGCAGGCGCGCGAACATCGCGGTGGAGACGTGGGCGTGACCATTGCATTCGCGCGACCACGGCGGGGCGTTGCAACGGTGCTTGGCGAAGACGTCCGGCTGGAGCGGATGCTAACCAACCTGATCGACAACGCGGTATCATTTTCACCACCCGGCGGACTCGTCGAAATATCCGCAACGCGCGCTGATTATGATATACTTATCAGGGTCAGCGACGAAGGGCCGGGAGTTCCCGAAGCGGACCGTGAAGCCATTTTTCGCCGGTTCCACAGCGAGCGTCCATCGTCAGAGAATTTCGGCGAGCATAGCGGACTTGGTCTGGCAATCGCTCGTACGATTATCGAAGGGCATCACGGCCAGATTCGGGTACGCGACCGGGTCGATGGAAAGCAAGGTGCCTGTTTCGAGATCGCTCTGCCATGTGCAGAAGCATCGACGAAATGAGCGACGCCGCTTACCCCGAACTGTTGCACGCCACAGCAGTTGCGATCAATGGCACAGGCGTGCTTTTGCTTGGGCCTTCAGGATCAGGTAAATCGGACCTTGCACTGCGTTTAATTGATAGAGGCGCAGTGCTTATCAGCGACGATGGTGTCCTGGTGGATTCAGAAACGCCCGTGCCGATGTTGAGAACTGCCCCCAATATTGCAGGCATGATAGAAATGCGCGGTGTCGGGATATTGGAAATGCCGTTCGCTGACGAGGTTCCATTGCATTTGGTAGTGACACTTGGCGTTGACGCAATTCGCCTTCCATCCAATAACCAGTCGATGGAAATTGCCGGTGCGCAGGTTCGTTTCATTGCACTTTCGGCATTTGAAGCCAGCGCACCGTTAAAGGTTGAGCGAGCTTTGCGATTATGACCGACCAACCGTCCCCTTCACCGCAGCCGATATTGCTCGTCACTGGTTTGTCTGGGGCTGGTAAAACAACGGTCCTCAAAACGCTCGAAGATATGGGATGGGAGGCGGTTGATAACTTTCCCATCAGGCTAGCCGGACCACTGCTTGATATTCCCGGCTCAGAAGGTCGGTCCGGCCCGGAGGTTCCGCTTGCGCTCGGGTTCGACAGCCGGACGAGGGGGTTCGATCCGGACGCGCTTACTAAACAGATCAAGCTGCTGCAGAACCGCAGCGATCTAAACATTATGACGTTGTTTCTCGATTGCGCCGGGACCGAAATCGAGCGTCGTTATGCAGAAACCCGGCGGCGACACCCGCTGGCACAGGACCGACCGGCAATCGACGGCATTGCGATGGAATGGATGCTGATGGCACCGTTGCGACGCTGGGCGGAGACAGTGATCGACACCACAAAGTTGTCGGCGCATGATTTGCAGACCGAGATTCGCACCCGCTTTGCGCGCGAGGCAAACCCGCACACCACCGTTACAATCACCAGCTTCGGCTTCTCACGCGGAGTGCCGCATAATGCAGACTTGATGTTTGACATGAGATTCTTGCGTAATCCGCATTGGAACGATGTCCTTCGACCAATGACCGGGCTCGATCAGGCTGTGTCGGATTATGTGGAGGCCGATCCGGCCTATGCCGAAGCTATTACGAAAATCCGCGATCTTCTGCTTTATTTGTTGCCGCTCTACGACGCGCAGGGCAAAGCCTACGTTAACATTGCTTTTGGCTGCACCGGCGGGCGTCACAGATCGGTGCATGTTGCTGAGCAGTTCGGCAAATGGTTGCGCGAAGCAGGGTTTTCGCCCACGGTCGCTCACCGTAATCTGACGTCGCGGGCGATTGACGCGCTGGAGGGGCCAATGCGACTGGCACCGGGACACGAACAAAAGAATAAGCAGGGTAGCGCATAAATATGATCGGACTGATTTTGGTCACCCATGGCAGGCTTGCCGAGGAATTCCTCGTTGCGCTTGAGCATGTGGTTGGCCCGCAGACTCAAGTCGCCACGATCTGTATCGGACCTCGCGACGATATGGAAGGACGACGCAAGGAGATTGCCGCTGCTATCCGGCACGTCGACACCGGCAAAGGCGTTGTCATTCTTTCCGACCTGTTTGGTGGCACGCCGTCAAACCTCGCTATCTCTTTGCTTGATACAGGCCGCGTTGAAGTGATTGCCGGAGTTAACCTACCGATGCTGATCAGGCTCGACAGCGCCCGCAAGTGCATGGACGTAAAAGACGCGGTCGCTGCCGCACGCGAAGCGGGACGCAAGTATATCAGTGTTGCGTCGGAAGTTCTGGAGGCATCGAAATGACTCGAATTAGCCGCAACGTCACTATCGTCAACGACCGCGGGCTTCACGCCCGTGCCAGCGCCAAGTTCGTGACCTTCGTCAGCCGCTTGCCCGAAGGACTCCACGTCGAAGTCGAAAAGGACGGCCATTGCGTCACCGGCACTTCGATCATGGGACTAATGATGCTCGGTGCTGCAAAAGGTAGCGAGATCACCGTTCATGTCGAAGGCGACGAGTCGGACAAGGCGCTCGAAAAGCTTGTAGGATTGGTGATGGACGGTTTCGGCGAAGATTGATGCGCCGTGAGATAACCGGATTTTCCAACCCGCTTTTGAAACAGGTCCGTTCGCTGCGGGAAAAGAAGCTCCGCAAGCGCGAGCGCAAATTTCTGGCCGAGGGCCTGCGCATTATGACCGAAGCGCGTGAAGCGGGTTACCTTCCCGAGCTGCTCTTCCGCGTGAAAGACCGCGAGGTCCATTCGCTTGAAATCTTGCTTGAGGACGCGGTATTATCGGCCGGCGGCGACGTTATCGAAACCAGCGCCGACATCATGTCCAAGCTGTCGGGTAAGGAGAACGCGCAGACCATCGTCGGGGTCTATGCCGACCACGGCACCGCGCTTGCCGATATCGACCGCAGTACCGCACCGATCTGGCTCGTGGCGCAGGCGATGCGCGATCCGGGCAATCTCGGCACGATGCTGCGCACTGGCGATGCGGTGGGATCAGGCGGGCTGATACTGATCGATGACTGCACAGATCCGTTTTCGGTTGAGGCAGTGCGCGCGAGCATGGGAGCGATTTTCACGCAGAAGGTGGTGCAATGTAGTTGGGTCGAGTTCGTCACATGGTTACGTGCGGGTGAAGGCCAGTTGGTGGGAACCAGTCTGGACACCGATCATGATTATCAAGCTCCAATTTATACCGCGCCTTGCTTCATCCTGACCGGAAACGAGGCGCAGGGCTTGCCCACCGAATATGCCGGTGAATGCGATCTCCTCGTTAAGATGCCCATGCGCGGCAAGGCCGATAGCCTCAACGCGGCGGTCGCCACCGCGGTCATGGCCTATGAAGTGCTCAACCAGTTTCGGAACACGAAGGCAATGTGACGCGGTAATATTCAGACTTGGGAAATAAGAAACAAGCGATATGGCGATCATGAATGTTCTTCGAAACCTGTTAGCGCTCACTGTTGCCTTGCCCTTTTTGGCAGCGTGTCAGACGACGTCGCCTGCTGACGAAACGGTCACTGCCGACCAAGTCTACATCGCGCGCGGTAATGAGCCCGGCTGGATATTGAAGATGGACGGCAAGACCATCGCTTATGAGGGCGAATATGGTGAGACCAAGGTCAGGGTACCAGCACCACTAGCACGTCCATCGTTCAACGGCATGCGTCATGTTTTCGACCGGATGACAGTCGATATCACCTTCGCAAGCTGCACTGACGGAATGTCGGGATTACGTTTCGCCGATACGGTAACTGTCACGGCAGACGGTAAACAAGTTAGAGGATGCGGAGGACGCGCATTGCCACCTGAATCGCTTAACGACACGACATGGTCGATTGTCATGATAAACCAGTTGCCGGTTCTTCAAGGCATACCCGCCGAAGTTCGGTTTGCTGAAGGCAAAGTGACCGGCACAGCGGGGTGCAACCGCTTCAACGGAAATTACTCAGCGAACATGAATGCTCTGACGCTCGGCGCGATTGCGTCCACGCGGATGATGTGTCCCGAAAAGCAAATGGCGCAGGAGGCCCGGTTCTTGGCGCTATTCGGCGGCAAGTTGGCAATCCGCTATTCGGTCGATGGCAGTCTTTTACTTTTCGACGGTAAAGGCAACCAAGCAACCCTGCGCCAGGTACCGTAGCTATTCCGCCGCGTCGCGTTCGTTGGTGATCATCGACACTTCGGCATCGCTGCCATAGCGGGGCAAGGCCTCGACCACCGGTATATCTTCTAACTCGCGACTGCCGGTCTCGATGTTCAACTCCGCGAATTTGCGTCCCGTTGACATCACATTGCGTTCAAAGCTGCCGACAAATTTGTTGTAGTTATTGACCGCCGAATTCAGACCAGAACCAACTGATTTCAAATGCTGAGCCGCCACCGCGATCCGGTCATACATTTCCTTGCCCAACTGCCCGATCTGTTTGGCCTCGCGTGCCAAGCCTTCCTGCCGCCATACACCCGCCACTGTGCGCGCAATCGCCACCAGATTAGTCGGTGTCGCCAGCAACACGCGCTTTTCAAACGCGAAGTCCCACAAATGCGGCTCGTGCTCCAACGCGGCAGCGAGGAAATGCTCACCCGGCACGAACATGATCACGTAATCCGGCGCTTCGTCGAACTGGTCCCAATATGCCTTGCGCGAAAGGCCATCGATGTGGTTCTTCATCGACGCGCAGTGCCGCGCCATTGAAACATCGCGCAGGCTTTCGTCGGCTGCGTTAAACGCATCCTGATAGTCATTGAGCGAAACTTTGGCATCGATCACCAGACTGCGCCCACCCGGCACTTTGACAATCGCATCCGGACGTAGCCGGCCATCCTCCGTGCTAACGCTCGCCTCGGTAACGAAATCCACATGCTCGGACAACCCGCAGCTTTCCAAAACGTTTTTCAACTGCTGTTCGCCCCACCGCCCACGCGCTTTTGGGGCATTGCGCAAACTACTAACCAGCTTGGCAGTCTCGGTGGAAACGCGCTCTTGCCCGGTGCGCATCTGGTCGATTAGACTCGTCAAAGTGCCGTAAGCCTCCGACCGGTCCTTTTCGATCTTGCCAACTTGCTCCTCGTACGCCTTCAGCCGGTCACCCACAGGTGCCAGCAGCAGCTTGAGCCGTTCCTCATTTTTGTCGCCCGCCTGATTGAAGCGTTCATCGGCGCGCTGAAGAAACGCAGCTTGCGCCTCCCCAAGCAGTTTCTGTCCGATCTCGCCAAATTGAGCGGACAAAATGTCCTTCGCCTCAGACAGAGCCGCCTTTTGCTCATCGAAGGAACGTCCTCGTTCAACTAACGTGGTTTCTAGTCGCGCCAATTCCATTCTGGCACTGTCGCGCTCTTCGGTCACTCCGTCGAGCATCTGTCGCAAGCTAGTCACAGTTTCGGCCCCAGCGTTTGCGCTTTTTCCGCCCATTAGCCAGCCAATAGATAATCCTAAAAGTAGTGAAACGACAACAGAAGCTAATACTAAAACATCCATAGACAATTCCTAAGGTGCCTGTGTGGGGGCAACACGAAGTCACCCCCAAATCATCAGGCAGCCGTATCTCGACCCATCAAAACTAAAAATTCTGAAAGATCATCCTTGGCACCGGCTTCAGTCTGAAAAGCATTACAGGACAAACATACAAGTTCGCCATAGCAGTTCAAAACATACCACCGATACACATTCTGGCCATCCTCATGAACCACGTGCAACCATGAAGACATCATGATTTCCCTGTTCATATCGGATTTCAATTTGCTAGAAATGATTAGCGAAGGAGTGAGCAATCCGGTTCGATATATCCGCAAACGTGCCTGCTTCTTATGGGGGCTTCGTCAAATGGAAGGAACTTGCCAAACTGTGTCGCTTGCTTACGCATTCTAACGCGAGTTTCTAAAACGTGTCATGTCTGCATCGCACGCGGTTCTCCTCCTAGTTCAACAAATTCGAACATATGAGGAACGATTTTTAAAGTAAACTATTTTTGAGAATTAGCTGTGGACAAAGCCTGCCGCGCGCGTTTGACCTTCGCGTAGCTGACCATACTAAGCGGGATCAGAGCGGCATACACCACGCTAATAATGATCAATGCGATCCAGGGTTCGGCGATCAGCATTGCACCTATGAGCCCGACCACCGCCAAGGCAAAGAACCGCCACGCGGGGCGGATTTTGAGCGATGTCCAGCTGAATGTCGCGACGTTGGAAACCATCAAAACCGCGCACAGTAACAGCCACGGCCCGACTAAGCGCCAGTCCATTGCCCATTCGTTTCCGGTCTCAAGCCAGACGGTCAACGGTAGCAGCGCAAGCCCTGCCCCCGCCGGTGACGGCACACCTGTATTGAATCCGGCCGATTTGTGCGGCTGATCGTCATTGTCGATCCTTGCGTTGAACCGCGCAAGCCTGAGTGCCGCGCACAACACAAAGAACAAACAGATCGTCCAGCCGAAACGAGGCGGGTCAAGCCCGTGCAATGGCTTAATCGCCCAGCTGTAAATGATGAGCGCTGGCGTCGCACCGAACACAATGACGTCCGATAACGAGTCAAGCTCCGCGCCAAAGCGGCTTTCACCCTTCAACATCCTTGCAATCCGGCCATCCATCGCATCGAGGACACCCGCCACCACCACTGCGACCAACGCCGCGTCCCACCGTTCCTGCATCGCAAACCAGACGCCCGACAGGCCGGTGCAGAGCGCCATCGCGGTAACTGCATTCGGCGCAAGTGCCCTTAGCGAAATACCGGGCCTATGGGGGTGGCCGTCCATCAATGGTTGATGGCGATCAGGTCTTGATCGACGCCCAGTTCGGCCAATATGGTTTCGCCAGCAACGCAGCGTTGGCCTTTAATGACGCGTGACGAGGTTCCCTGCGGCAAATAAACATCAACGCGGCTGCCGAAACGGATGAGGCCGACGCGCTGGCCATTCGCGACGCTATCGCCCTCTTTGACAAACGCGATGATTCGACGCGCGACCAGCCCTGCAATCTGGGTAAAACCGATGCGCACCCCGTCGCTTCGTTCGACCAAGAAATGCTGCCGTTCATTTTCTTCGCTCGCTTTATCGAGGTCGGCGTTCAGGAACTTGCCGGCGATATAAACCACGCGCTTGATCGTGCCGCGGATCGGCGTGCGGTTGATGTGGACGTCAAACACGCTCATAAATATCGAAACACGGGTCATTGGCTGATCGCCCAGCGCGTCTGGCCCTGTCAGTTCTGCCGGGGGCATGACCGTCTCGATCAACGTTACCAAGCCGTCGGCGGGCGCAACCACAAAGCGGTCGTCAATGGGTGTCGTTCGTGCAGGATCACGGAAAAACATCAGTGTCCACGCTGTTACCGCTGCCATCGGCCAGGCCACCGTTTCCCAAGCCAAAAATGCGAAAACCAACGTTATCGCTCCTGCGATAAGCCCGAATTTGCGGCCTTCCGGGTGGACTGGTGGAAATGACCATTTTGCAACCCCGGTGCCCCGGTTGGTTAGTTCTTGTCTATTCATCGCGTCTAACTAGTCGGTGCGGCACAATGTTACAACCGCTAGCTTGCTGGCTTCGGTCAATTGCGGAGTTGCAGTTGAACTAAAGCCAGATATTGCTATGGCGCGGCAACAGCAGCAATCAAACCAAGCGGAAAGCCCGAAAACTCATGGCGAAAATCAAGGTCAAAAACCCGGTAGTCGAACTCGATGGCGACGAAATGACCCGCATCATCTGGGAATGGATACGCGAGCGGTTGATCCTGCCCTATCTCGATATCGACCTGAAATATTACGACCTTGGCATGGAATATCGCGACCAGACCGACGACAAAGTTACCGTTGAGTCGGCCAACGCGATCCGCGAATATGGTGTGGGCGTCAAATGTGCGACAATCACGCCGGACGAAGCGCGGGTCGAGGAGTTCGGCCTTAAGAAAATGTGGAAATCCCCGAACGGCACGATCCGCAACATCCTTGGCGGCGTCGTTTTCCGCGAGCCCATCGTCATCCAAAATGTGCCACGGTTGATCCCCGGCTGGACTGATCCTATCGTGATTGGCCGTCACGCTTTTGGCGACCAGTACCGCGCCACCGACTTTCTGGTGCCCGGCCCCGGAACTTTGCGTCTTGTGTGGGACGGCGACGATGGTCGCACCATCGACGAAGAGGTGTTCCGTTACCCCTCATCGGGCGTGGCGATGGCAATGTATAATCTGGACGATTCGATCCGCGACTTCGCGCGTGCTTCGCTTAACTATGGCGTGACCCGCGAATGGCCGGTTTATCTGTCGACCAAGAACACGATCCTCAAATATTATGACGGCCGCTTCAAAGACATCTTTCAGGAAGTTTTTGAGACTGAGTTTGCGGCGAAGTTCAAGGAACTGGGCATCGTTTACGAACATCGCCTGATTGATGATATGGTTGCATCGGCGTTGAAGTGGTCGGGCAAATTTATCTGGGCCTGCAAGAACTATGACGGTGACGTCCAGTCCGACCAAGTCGCGCAAGGCTTTGGTTCGCTCGGCCTGATGACCTCGATCCTGATGACGCCCGATGGCAAGACCGTCGAAGCCGAAGCAGCGCACGGCACGGTCACGCGCCACTTCCGCCAGCATGAAGCGGGCAAAGCAACATCGACCAACCCGATCGCGTCGATTTTCGCGTGGACAGGCGGCCTAAAATTCCGTGGGAAGTTTGACGAAACACCGGACGTAACCCGCTTTGCGGAAACGCTTGAAGAAGTGTGTATCGAGACCGTAGAAAACGGCCATATGACCAAGGATCTCGCGATTCTAATCGGCCCCGCACAGGCATGGATGACGACCGAGCAATTCTTCGAACAGGTCCGCGTCAACCTCGAAACCAAAATGGGTAGCTGGCAATAACGTTGCCTTGCTGATGAAAACCATAAGCGCGGGCAGCGATGTCCGCGCTTTTTCTTTGGGCCTCCCCTTCCCTTCATATGCTGCATATGCGTAAAGAGATGGGATGGCGGCAGAACTCGACACCAAAGGGATCAGCGACCTTGTCGTGATATTGGGCGCGGCAGGCATTGTTATTCCTGCCTTCGCACGGTTTCGCATAACTCCGATCATCGGCTTTATTCTGGTAGGCATTTTGGTTGGGCCATTCGGCCTAGGCATGTTGGTCGCCAAATACCCAGCGCTGGAATGGGTTACCATTACCGATCCTGAGGCAATGATTCCCATCGGGGAATACGGCATCATATTGCTGCTGTTCTCGATTGGTTTGGAACTGTCATTTCGCCGCTTGTGGAAAATGCGACAATTGGTATTTGGTGTCGGTGCGGCGCAGCTCGTTGGAGCAGGGTTTATCATCGCGCTCGGTCTTCTCATGATCGGCTATGGCTGGACAGCTGCTGCTGGCATCGGAATTGCTCTGGCATTATCGTCAACCGCTTTGGTCCTACCGATTTCGGGGACGCAATCAGCCGTCGGCAAATCAGCGCTCGCCATGTTGCTGTTCGAAGACCTGGCAATTGTCCCGATCATTTTCATCTTGGGGGCTCTGGCACCCAATGCGGATAGCGGCTGGGATGCCGTCCTGACAACCTTGTGGCAGGGCGCCGCGGTTATCATTGGTATGCTCGTGCTCGGTCGGTTCCTTCTGCCACGATTGTTCGGTCAGGCAGCACGAACCAAAAGCCCAGAGCTATTCGTTTCGGTCAGCCTACTGGTGGTCATCGTAGCCAGTTTGGCAACCAGCGCTGTTGGCCTTTCTCCTATTGTTGGAGCATTAATCGCCGGTCTTCTGATTGCTGAAACCGATTATCAGAACGAAGTCGAAGTGATGACAGCTCCGTTCAAGGGGTTAGCTCTGGGGATATTCTTGATCAGTATCGGGATGCAGATCGACCTGCGATATGTCGCCGATAACTGGGGATCATTGGTCGCAGCGGTCACAGCAGTAGTGCTGGTCAAAGCCGCAGTTACGGGCGGACTGCTCAAATTGAACGGGGCACGTACCGGCACTGCGACCGAAACCGGTGTCCTGATGGCCAGCCCGTCGGAGACCACACTAATCGTTCTGGGTGCCGCCGGAGCAGCTGCGATCATCGATGCCGCCACCATCAATTTCTGGCAGGTTGCGACCGCCATGGGCCTTACCATAACACCGATCCTTGCGCGGGTCGGTCATGATATGTCACGCCGCATCGAACTACGCGAAGGCGATGACGAGGTTGCTGAGCAGAACCTGACAACCGAACCGCGAACCGTGGTGATCGGGTTTGGCCGCGTCGGTCGGTTGATAGCCGACATGCTTACCACCCATAACCAGCCCTACATCTCGGTCGAGTCAAACATCGACGCGGTCGCATTGGCACGACGCGAAGGTTACAAAGTTATATTCGGTGATGTCTCACGTCCTGAAACGCTCGACAAGCTTAGCCTCGGCCATGCCAAGGCGCTCATCCTCACGATGGACCAACCCGTGCTCGCCGAACATATCGTGAAACGGGTTCGCGGTTGGCTGCCTGACATTACCATTGTCGCCCGCGCGCGCGATGCTGACCATGCCGCTCGACTTTATCAGGCTGGGGCGAGTGATGCTGTGCCGGAAACTCTGGAGAGTTCGCTTCAATTGTCGGAGGCGGTTCTGGTCGACCTCGGCGTCCCCATGGGGCCAGTGATCGCGTCCATCCACGAAAAGCGGGACGAGTTCCGCCGCCAGATTAAGGAAGCCGGCGGTCTGTCCCAAGCCCCAAAGCTGAAACTGACGACTTAATAGCGTTGACGAGATAGTCAGAGCTTCGATTGCAAAGCGGACACAAGATCGTCTAGTGACTTCAGTTCTGATAGTTCATCGCGGCAAAGCAATACCGACAGCTGGCCTCGCGTAACTACCCCAACCAGCGGGAGCGGCGCGGCGGCAAATGCCGGATACGCGACACGAAAATCGGGTCGGTGATAAAAATCGGCCTGAATGGAAAGCGATTTCAGCCAGCTGCGCCACTGCGGTCGCATAGTCAGAGCGCCATGTGTCAGCGCACATAGATCGCAAGCATATGTGCTGGGCGACAATGTCTTGTGAATACTATCGAGTGCACCAGCGAGCAAACCGGCCTTCGCGTTGTAGACGAAGACCAGCCGGTTACTCACCCGAGCGACGAGAGCGTCTGTCGGATTGCATCGAGCGCGGCAGATGCTTGTTCGGTTCCAGCAGGACCGCCGCCTTGAGCCATTTCCGGTCGTCCGCCGCCGCCCTGTCCACCCATTGCGGTGGTCGCTGCGCGGACGAGATCGGGCGCTGTGATAGCGGCCAACAGGTGAGCCGACACACTCACCACGACCGTATTGCTGGCGTCATTGGCAGCTACAATCGCCACGACGCCGCCGTTTTCGAGCGCCTTCATTTGTTCGTCGGCAAGGCCGCGCAACATTTTGGGTTCGATGCCGGTGATGACCTGGCCAAGAAACGCGGTGCCGCCGACCATCTCGACATCGGCCTTGGGTGCGCCGCCGGAACCACCCGACATCGCAAGCGCAGTCTTGGCGTCCGACAACTCTTTCTCAAGTCGTTTGCGTTCCGTCAGCAACGTTTCGACACGCGAGGCTACGTCGTCGATCCCGGTTTTTAGCAGCGACGCGATGTCCTTTAACTGGCCCTCGCGACCGGACAGCCACAGCCGCGCGGCCTCTCCAGTTAGGGCCTCGATCCGACGAACACCGCTGGCAACCGCGCCTTCGGAGACAATAGTCAGCAACCCAATATCGCCCAATGCGTTGACGTGGGTTCCGCCGCACAGCTCGACCGAATAATGCGTCGCATCGGTTTTGCCCATCGAAAGCACGCGAACCTCGTCGCCGTATTTCTCGCCGAACAGTGCCAGCGCGCCTGCGGCGACCGCGTCGTCGGGCGTCATCAACCGCGTTGTCACCGCCTGATTGCTACGAATTTGCGCGTTCACATCGGCTTCAACCGACGCGATTTCGTCGGCACTCAAGCCTTTGTTATGCGAGAAATCGAAGCGGAACCGGTCAGGCGCTACAAGGCTGCCCTTCTGGCTGACATGGCCACCAAGCCGGTTGCGGAGTGCCGCGTGAAGCAAATGGGTTGCGCTGTGATTGGCGCGAACGGCATCGCGGCGAGCGATGTCGATCTTTAACGACACAACGTCGCCGACCTTGATCTCGCCGCTTTCCAAAGTGACCTGATGCGCGTGAAGTTTGCCAAGCGGCTTTGCCGTATCGGTGACCTGCCCGCGCATGTTCGCGCCGGTGATAACACCCGCGTCACCCATCTGGCCACCGCTTTCGCCGTAAAACGGCGTCTGGTTGGTGATGACCGTTACCGTATCGCTGGCCACAGCAGACTGGACTTCAATACCGTCGTTGACGAGAGCGACAACCTGCCCCTCGCCTTCGGTCGCTGTGTATCCGGTGAATTCGGTCGATCCGACACGCTCGGCTATGTCGAACCAGATGTCGTCAGACGCCTTCGCACCTGATCCCTTCCACGCCGCACGCGCCATTGCCTTTTGCTGGTCCATGGCAACGTCGAAACCGGCGCGATCAACACCGAAGCCTTGCGCACGAAGCGCGTCCTCGGTCAGGTCGTATGGGAAGCCGTATGTGTCGTAGAGCTTGAATGCGGTTTCACCCGGCAGTGTAGCACCTGCTGACAGACTTGCTGTTGCTTCGTCGAGCAGCTTCAACCCCCTTTCCAGGGTCCGGCGAAATTGCGTTTCTTCCTGGCGAAGCGTTTCTTCGATCAATGGCTGAGCGCGGAGTAATTCGGGGTACGCTGCACCCATTTCGGCAGTCAAGCTACCGACCAAGCGGTGCATTAACGGGTCTTTGGCACCCAATAAGTGCGCGTGTCGCATCGCGCGGCGCATAATCCGGCGAAGGACATAGCCACGACCCTCGTTGGACGGCAGAACACCATCGGCGATCAGGAAGCTTGAAGAACGGAGATGGTCGACGATGACCCGGTGGCTGGCTTTTTGCTCACCCTCCGCTTTGGTGTGGGTCAGCGCTTCAGACGCCTCGATCAGCGCACGGAAGGTGTCGGTATCGTAATTGTCGTGGACGCCCTGCAATACCGCAGCAATCCTTTCCAGCCCCATACCGGTGTCGATCGACGGCTTGGGCAGTTCGGTCTGGCTGCCATCGTCATGCCGTTCGTATTGCATGAAAACCAGATTCCAGATTTCGACGAAGCGGTCACCATCTTCGTCTGGGCTTCCGGGCGGTCCACCAAAGATATGGTCGCCGTGATCGTAGAATATTTCGCTGCACGGACCACACGGACCGGTTTCGCCCATCGACCAGAAATTATCGTCGGTGGCAATCCGAATGATGCGCTCTTCGGGTAGCCCCGCAATCTTGCGCCAGAGGTCAAATGCCTCGTTGTCGGTGTGATAGACGGTTACTGTCAGGCGGTTCGGGTCGAGCCCCCATGTTCCGGTAAGCAAACTCCAAGCGTGCGTTATCGCGTCCTCTTTGAAATAATCGCCGAACGAGAAATTGCCGAGCATTTCAAAGAACGTATGATGCCGGGCGGTATAGCCGACATTGTCCAGATCATTATGCTTTCCGCCTGCCCGCACGCATTTCTGGCTCGATGCAGCGCGCTGGTTGGCGCGGCTTTCAAGGCCGGTGAAGACATTTTTAAACGGCACCATGCCTGCATTGACGAACATCAGTGTCGGGTCGTTATACGGAACCAATGGTGCGGACTGAACCACGTCATGACCAGCACCAGCAAAATGGTCGAGAAAGGCGCGGCGGATATCGTTGGTCGAAGTCATAATGCCAGCGACTTAGGGGACGCCGAAGCGCCCTGCAAGAAGGATAACTCGATCAGCATCAGCGATTAGGCATATACATACGGCCCGCCCTTTTCGAGCGCCGCTTGATATGCCGGACGTGCATGGATTACGGCGACAAAGGCAGTCAGTTTCGACTTGTCGGCGGCATAACCCATTTTGACAGCAGCTTCGGCGGGGAAGCTGAGCATGATGTCGGCACCGGTCAAACTGTCGCCAACGAAATAGCCCGACGGCAACAGGCTGTCCTCCATATACTGGAAATGGCTATGAAGCTGCTGATCGATGCGCGGACGAAGCGGCGCGCCGCCGTCGCCGAGCCGCGAGGTGTAGAGGTTGAGCAGAATAGGCGTCATCGCCGAACCTTCCGCAAAATGAAGCCATTCGAGATAGTGGATATGATCATCGGTGCCGCGTGCCGGTACGAACCGGTCGCCGCCGTGGCGTTCGCATAGATACTCAACGATAGCGGCGGACTCGGTGACGATCTTGCCGTCGTCCTCGATCATCGGCGACTTGCCCAAGGGATGAACTGCGCAAAGCTCTGGCGGTGCGAGATTGGTGACCGCGTCGCGCTGATGGTGGACGATTTCATACGGCACCCCAAGTTCTTCGAGCAGCCATAAAATACGTTGCGACCGTGAATTGTTGAGATGATGGATCTTCAGTGTCATTCGAATTCTCCGCTTAAGCCTGTGCCGACCATATCCACGCGGCGGCAGGAAACAATACCCGGTCGCCGTGCAAATGGTCTTTACATATTTCACGCAGACCGTCGATTAACGCTGGCCGTTCGTCCGCTGCTGCATCGGCCATCGCACGCGATGCTGGCCCTATCCGGCGCATGAACGACACCGCGTCATCAACTACGTCTTCACCTTCGCCGGCAATGTAGGAAAAATCGATGGCTTCTGCCTCGGCATTTTTCCAACCGCTGTCGGCCAGAATTTTGGCAACCTTATCGTGATCGGCAAATGCGAAGGGTCCGGGCGCGTCGGGTTTTGGCGCAACATTGTCAGCTATTTTGCTAATCTCGTAAGCGAAACTATTGAGTGTCCAATCGCGGAAGCAGGAAAACAATATTTGACCATTAGGCGAGGCCGCAGTTCTGAAAGCGTTGAACGCAGCGACCGGATCATCGAAGAACATCACTCCGTGGCGCGACACATATAGATCGACGGGCGCGCAATTGGCTGCACTGGTAACGGCGTCGTCGTGCACAAAGGTTACATTGCTGGTGAGTTCGGCGTGGGACTGCGCAATCGCAAGCAAGCCGGCGGACAAGTCAATTCCGGTGACCGTCAAACCGGGCTTGGCCATTGCTAGTTTGATTGACGTTTCTCCCGCCCCGCAACCGATATCGACTGCCTGACCGGCATTCGGTGCCGCCGCGATTATGCGGGCGTGAAGGTGAGCGGTAAGTTCGGTGAAGCTGCGATCGGTGCGCCGCGATTCGGAGGCCCAGACGTCACCCACTTTGCCTTGCCAATCAAATCTGCCTGTCACGACGATACCCCCGCATTTATTGTCGCGCGCGCGGCAATTTCCCGCACTAGTTTAGCCGCCAATATTGCGGTTACGTCATTTAAATCACGTGTTGGGTTTAGTTCGACAATATCAGCGCCGACAATCTGAGCGGTTTGTTTCGCAATACAATCGAGCACTTCGCGCAGACGAAGTCCGCCGGGTTCAGGGTGTGACACACCGGGCGCTTCGGATGGATCGATGCCGTCGAGATCGACGCTGATGTACAGCGGGCCAGATAGCACGGGGACCAAAGCCGGGGTGAAACCGCTGATCGGAATTATCTCGACACCAAAGCGCCTGGCCTGTTCGCGACAATGCCGGTTAAGCGTCCTGATGCCAACCTGGACCAATCGCGCAGCATGGCCATTCTCCATGATTCGAGCAAACGGCGAAGCGTGCGAACGGGGGTTGCCTTCGAAGTCATCATAAAGATCGGGATGTGCGTCGAAATGGAGAATATTGAGCGGGCCATGATGCGCCGCGAGTGCTGCGACAATCGGATAGCTGACCGCGTGGTCGCCGCCCAGCAAAAGCGGGATAGCACCTGAGGTTGATGCTTGGGTCACAGCGTCCGCGATCATCGAGTCATCGACGGCGTTATCTGCATTGGTAAGTTCGAGCTCGCTTTTGTCGATGAGGTCGATGTCGACCCCGATTTCAAGGCCGCATTCGGATGCCAGATTGCCACGGTCGCTCCACAAAGCTTCCTGGATTGCGGCAGGAGCAAACGCCGCTCCCAGTTCAAATGAGCTATTATGGTCGGTGGGCAAGCCGATGAGATGGATGGACGGTCGCATTGTTTCGAGATGGGCGGTTTCACTTGATGATGTCAAGCGGAGGCCGCTCGAAGTGTGAAAGGTCACACTAAGGTCTCACCTAAACGGGTTCCAAAAACCGAATGGCCCGCCCCCGGGTGGATGGGGACGGGCTCGGCTGCACTGCGTCTCAGGCAAGACGCAGGCCGCTATCCTCAAGGGGGAAGAGGATATTTAAAGAGCTAGACTCAAACCACACTGTCATTCCCGCAAAGGCGGGGTCTATGGCCGTATGTGTCAGCGCAAACCTACAGCTCAGGCCATGGATCCCCGATCAAGTCGAGGATGACAAAGGCTGCCTAATCTATGCTAATTTCAAGCCTCGCCGTCATCATCTTCCGGTTCGGGTGATGCCAGCATGACTTCCGCGACTTCGTTGGTTTTGCCGCGGATTGCGGTTTCAAGCTTGTCTGCCATTTCAGGATTTTCCCTGAGCCAAATTTTCGAATTCTCGCGGCCCTGACCGATTCGGATCGAGTCGTAGCTGAACCAGCTTCCCGATTTCTCTACCAATCCCGCCTTCACGCCCAGATCGAGCAACTCGCCGGTCTTGGAGATACCCTCACCGTACATGATGTCGAATTCGACCTGCTTGAACGGCGGCGCCACCTTGTTCTTTACCACTTTGACCTTGGTCGTGTTGCCGACGATGTCTTCGCGGTCCTTGATCTGGCCAGTGCGGCGGATGTCCAAACGAACCGACGCGTAAAACTTAAGCGCGTTACCGCCGCTGGTGGTTTCGGGCGAACCGTACATCACGCCGATCTTCATGCGGATCTGGTTGATGAAGATCACCATGCAGTTCGAACGGCTGATCGACCCGGTAATCTTGCGCAAAGCCTGGCTCATCAAACGTGCCTGCAAGCCGACATGGGTGTCGCCCATCTCGCCTTCGATTTCAGCGCGCGGGACCAGGGCCGCAACCGAGTCGATGACCAGCACATCAATCGCGTTTGAACGAACTAAAGTATCGCAAATTTCAAGCGCCTGCTCGCCCGTATCGGGCTGCGACACGATCAATTCGTCGATATTGACTCCAAGCTTTTTCGCATAGCCCGGATCAAGCGCATGTTCGGCGTCGATAAATGCTGCACTGCCGCCTTTTTTTTGCACCTCTGCAATCACGTGCAGCGCCAATGTGGTTTTACCCGAGCTTTCTGGCCCAAAAATCTCAATCACGCGACCCTTGGGCAGTCCACCGATGCCAAGTGCGATATCGAGCCCAAGCGAGCCGGTCGACACCGCCTCGATATTCATCGCTTCGCGGCTGCCGAGCTTCATCGCCGAGCCCTTGCCAAAGGCGCGGTCAATCTGCGCCAATGCCGCTTCGAGCGCCTTTTCGCGTTCCGAACTGTTCATGTTTTTTGCCTGATCCCCGTTAATCACTTTAAGACTAGCTGCCATCTTAACGCTCCTTGGTTTTTTCGAACCCGCCACCCGAGTCGATCAACTGTGAAGCATAAGTATTCCGTTTGTTCCAAAAGAACAAGTGCGGAACAAAACTTTATTATCGTTATTTTTCAGTAATAACGGATTTACTCATCCGCCGCAAGCGCGTCGCGCACCGCTTCGGCAATTTGCTGTACCGAAAACGGTTTGGGTAGGAACGACACGTTGTCCAGATTGATCGATTGGCGCAACTGCTCCTCGGCATAGCCCGACATGAAGAGGATTTTTACATTGCCATATTTGGCGCGCAACTGCCGTGCCATTGCAGGTCCGTCGAGATTGGGCATCACGACGTCGGAAACGATCAGGTCATAACCTTTGCCATCGGCAAACAGCGCCAGCGCCTCTTCGCCGTCGCTCGCGGTTTCAACGACATAGCCTTGCCGCACCAACGCGCGTTCAGCAACCGCGCGGACCATGTCCTCATCCTCGACCACCAGCACCCGCCCGCTGCCCCACAGGTCCTTCGGCTTCTGCTTGTCGGGTCGCGCCGCCTTTTCCGCCTCCGGCACACCGCCTGTGTGAACCGGCAGATAGATGTCGAACTTCGTCCCCTGCCCGGCTTCCGATTCGGCAAAGATAAACCCGCCCGATTGCTTTACGATGCCGTACACCGTCGAAAGTCCAAGCCCGGTGCCTTTGCCGACTTCCTTGGTGGTAAAAAACGGTTCGAAAATCTTGCCGATATTTTCTTTGGAAATTCCGGTGCCGCTATCCTCGACAGATAGCAGGATATAGTCGCCTATTGGCAAAATCTCGCTGCCCATTGCGCGGACGTCGGTTTGGGTGACTGCTTTGGTGGTCAGATGAACCACCCCGCCGTCGGGCATCGCGTCGCGTGCGTTGACGCCAAGATTGATGATGACTTGCTCGAGTTGCCCGGGGTCGGCACGGACCGCGCCCATTGCACGGCCGTGATGCACCTCGAGCCGCACCGTCTCGCCGAGCAGCCGTTTGAGCAGGATCGAAACCTCGGCCACCACGTCGGGCAGTTGCAATACCTGCGGACGAAGTGTCTGCTGCCGCGAGAAAGCCAATAACTGCCGCGTCAGGCTGGCCGCGCGGTTCGAGTTGTTCTTGATCTGCTGAATATCGTCATAATCGCTGTCGCCGGGCTGGTGGCGAAGCATCATCAGGTCGCAATAGCCGATAATCGCGGTCAGGATGTTGTTGAAGTCGTGCGCAACGCCGCCTGCCAGTTGCCCGATTGCTTGCATCTTGGTTGCCTGAGCCACCTGCCGCTTGAGCTTGGTTTCCTCGCTGTTGTCTTTAAGGCCGAGCAGCACCGCCGCATCGCCAAGCCCGCGCACTCCAGCAATCGAAAGCGCGATCACATCGTCGGGCTGGTCCTTCAGCCGAATGGCGATATCGCCAGACATCGACGAGCCGCTGGCATAACGGCGGATGCTTTCGGACACTGCGCCCTTGTCTTCGGGGATTACAAGATCGCCCGGATAAGGCGGCAGTTTTTCGGGCGGCAAATCGACCACGCGCGCAAAAGCATCATTGGCGAACAGAAACCGCCCGTCGCGATCAACAAGCGCAAGCCCGACCGGCAGGTTCGACAGCAATTGCTCGACATGGCCCAGCGCATTACCGCGCTCGACCCGACCACCGTCGTCATCAATCGCGAACAACAACGCCGCGCCGTCTTTATTGTCGTCACCTAGCGGAATGTGGATCAATCGGACCGGTAAACCGCGCCGACCTTCGCGGTCGAAGTAGATGCTGTTTTTTTCGTCCATTCGCATGAACGAAGCAAAGTCCTTGCCGGTGATATTCTCGGTATCGCTGCCGCTAGCGCGCAACGCAAATGCGGCGTTGGCAGCGCGCACCCGGCCCTCGGGACCGATACTGACCGCCATCAGCCCGCTGGTCGCCATCGCCCTTCCGATCCGGCCGGTAATCAGCTCGATAGCGCGCGATTCGAT